>JBIJBG010000060.1:0-9363 GCA_044345355.1 Flavobacteriales bacterium | reverse complement strand
CGCACGAGATCCACGATCATGGTATTTTCAGATATTTCCTTTTCGCTCTTGAGGAGTTCCCCGGCGAGGCGCAAGTCATCCTTGGTGTCTGCTCCGCGGGGTGCGGTTCCCTTGATGGGCTGGCTGAGAAGATGATTTTCTCTTTTGGCCAGGTATCTTTCGGGTGATGCGCAAATCAGGTATCGGGAACCCATTTTCAAAAAGCAGGAAAACGGCATAGGAGAGGCTTCCGAAAGCCTGAGATACAGCGAAAAGGGATCGGCGAACACCCGTTCGGCATAAAACTCCATGCATAAATTCATTTCGTAAATGTCGCCGGCCTGCAAATGTTCTTGCACATGCCGAACAGTCTGCAGATATTCGGTGCGGCTCATCCGGGGCTTCACCCGGATAGGACTCATGGTGCGCGGAAACGCGTCTTCCCAGGCAAACTGATCATCAGTATAAAACCCTTGTGCCTCAAAAAAACCAAAATCCGGAAAGCCTATGAGGTCCGGTTTGTTGCTTTGCAATTTTTCAAAGCGGTTTTTGAGGTTGTATCCCACCGCTCCGAAAACGGGTTTCGACGGGATATTCAGCCGCGACGGATCCGAAATCAGTTCGGGCGCATTAGAAAAGCCCAATACCTGCCGAAAACGCGAATAAGCATCCTCATAGCCGTCGGGATGGAGCGATCGGGCCCAAAAAACATGGTTTTTGGCTAGAATGTCATCGGTTCTGAATCGGATCATTTCGCCGCAAAGATGTCCCAAATTCGGGAAACCGGAAATTCGACCCGATGCAAAACCTGAACGTACCATATCGGGGACATTTGCGTTACTTTGTGGGGGAAATGAAACGGATTGACCGCTACATCGTAAAAAAATACCTCACCACATTTTTTGTGGCATTGGGGTTAATCATTACGTTGTCCATTGTGTTTGATGTTTCAGAGAAAATTGATGACTTCCTGGGTAAACACGGAAAAATACCTTCCACCCGGGAAATCATTTTTGACTATTATCTGAATTTCATTCCGTATTTCGCCGGGTTGTTTTCGCCCCTGTTTGTGTTTATTTCGGTTATTTACTTCACCTCAAGGATGGCCTATCGTTCGGAGATTATTGCCATTCTGGCGGGCGGTGTGAGTTATACCCGTTTCGTGATGCCATTTGCAGGCACCGCTTTATTTATTTCCATTTTTCTGGGCGTTATGGTGAATTTCGTCATTCCCAAATCAAATGCCAGAAAAGTTAAGTTTGAAAAAAACTATTTCGGTCAGCGTTATTGGGACCCGCGAAACATTCACCGCCGCATTGGAACCGGTGAATTTTTATATATGGAATTCTGGATGAACAGATCGCTGACGGGAAGTAAATTTTCGATAGAGAAATTTGATGCAACCGGGCTGCGCTACAAACTCATGGCGCAAAACATCCGATATGATTCACTGAACGGGAGCTGGAAGCTGAATCATGTGCTTATCCGGGAAATTCAAGAACAGAAAGAACGCATCCGCATGCGGGATTTTATTGATACCACCTTTCAATTCACGCCCGCCTATTTTACCGACCGAAATTTGGATGTAAGCACGATGAACTGGTTTGAACTGAATGACTTTATCGAGGAGGAAATCAGCATGGGCAGTACGGTAGTTCCGTATTATCTGGTTGAAAAACACAAACGGACAGCCACTCCGTTTTCTACCCTCATTTTAACCTTGATAGCCGTACCGCTGGCCGGAAGAAGACTGCGCGGGGGTATCGGTCTGCATATAGGGATTGGCATCGGATTGGGATTTACGTACATTTTTTTTGATAAGGTAAGCACCACATATGCCATCAGCGGCATCATGAATCCCTTTTTAGCCGTTTGGCTGCCTAACATTTTGTTTTTCTTTATCAGCCTTTATCTGCTGAGGACGGCACAAAAATAATGTAGCCTGATGCATATATTTGTAAGATTAAGAGACTAAAGGAAATCTGCAGAAAGAGGAAAAAATGGGCGATTCGGCAATGAAGATATCAAACCGGACAAAACTGATGAGAGATCTCTTGTTCGGTATGATTTTTTTTGTGAGAAAAATAAGCGGGCTGATTGTTGATTATTCGCCGTTTCATACTAAAAGCTCGAATCATTTCAAGAAAAATATTGGTCTTTTGCTCTTATTGTTATTCCCTATTTTCCAACATGCGGGAGCTCAGCAGAAAACGGAAATCATAGATATTTATGATACTCAGGACGGTCTGCCGTCAAACTTAATTAATTCAATAACCCAGGACCAGATGGGTTACATTTGGATTGCAACATCAATGGGCCTTTGCCGGTTTGACGGAAAAAATTTTATTAATCTGTCCTCAAAAAATCATCCAGAATTTTTTGAGGATGATATTGTCGACTCTTTTTTGGAAAAAGACGGATTTATCTATCTGATTTCAATGACCGGAGGAATAATACGACTAGATCCGACCACTCTTAAAATCAAGCGAATCACAAAACAAGGAATATATTCCATTGATTATTATGATAACACATTGCTGATTTTATTTGCCGACAGCAGATTGCTCTTAATTGACAAGAATTTCAATCGGGTTTGGCGAAAATTTGACCAGAATAAATTAGGCAAGGCAATTATTCAGGAAAACGGTATTTTTATTTCCTTTTTAAATGAGCAGCCGCAAAGGCTTGACAAAAAAAACCTTTCCACTGATTTTACCTATGAAACGAAGGACATGGGAAGCGGAGGAGGTTTTTTTCGCTTAAATAAAGAAAAAGTACTATTTCATACCGGGAAAAAATTGTTTGAATTATCTATCAATTCATCTACCCCTTTTGAATTAGCAAAAAATTCGGATTATGAAATCACTTACTTCAACAATAAAGATAAAAATGCAATCTGCTATATCGCCAACTATAACACGCCTTATTTTGTTCAAAATGAATCCATTGTTGGGATAGAATTTAAAGAATTAAAAAAACCGCAAATTCGGATAATTTTTCAGACTGATGAAAACAGTTCGCTCATCGGTACAAATCAGGGTATAGTGCATATTCGCAGATTCACCTCTCTCGTAAGTCAAATAGATGACAGCCCATTTTACAGTTACCCGGATATGCGTGTACGGCGGAAAATACTGGAAGGAAATAACGGAGAATTGATACTTGCCGGCTATCCGAACATTTTGGTAACCGATAACGTGCTAAAATATTTATACATAAATGATGCGGTAAAAATACACAATCGCTATTATATGGGTTCCTACGGGAATGGTTTGTGGGAGGTAGACAGCTCGCTGAATGCATGGAATAATATAACAACGGAAGGCTTAAACAGCGGAGATAAAATTAATACGCTTCTGCAGGCAGAAAATAAACAGTTGCTGATCGGTGGAGTAAACAGACTTTCCTTACTTGATCTGAATACCGGAAAAGCTTGTCAGGCAAATCTTGGCGAAAATACCACTATTAATAAACTGGTTATTCACCCACAAAAAAAGTATTATGTGGCGGGCAGTAACAAAGGAATTCTGTTTATTTTCCTAAATCAAAATTGCCCCGTTATTTATCCCCGCTTAATAGAAGGAATAAAAGATGCGAAGGACTTCCTTTTTATTCCGGAAAAAAATGAAATGTGGACAGCGACGGACAATGGACTATATGTTTTAGACATGATTTCATATTCGGTGAAAAAAAAATATGTGACTCCTGAGGAAATTAGCAATCCCAGAGTAACTGCCTTGGTTCGTGATAATAGTAACCGGATTTGGGCCTCTACCTATTCGGGCATTACGGCGTATGGAGAACAAATTTTTATGTTAGGGCCAAAAAATGGTTTAGAAAATATCGAATTTAACTACAATTCGGTGCTCAAACGCAAAAATGGGGATCTGGTATTCGGAGGTTTAACCACCTATGATGTAATCAATCCGGACATAATAAGTCAGTTTTCCTTCAAAGAGAATTTTGAAATATCGGCGTTTGAAAAAATAAGCCAAAAGAAAGGAGGTCAATTTTATTTTTCCACAAATACAAAGCCATCCGTTTATTCCTTTTTTCCCGACAAAGAAGACTTAAAATTATATTTTTCAAATTTCGATTATCGCTTTGGCAATCTGTATCGTTTCTTTTATAAAATTGATAACGGTTCCTGGAATGAAATAAAACAAGATCGATTTTTGGTGCTATCCAACCTTCCTACGGGAAACCAAAAACTGACGATAAAAATGATAAGCCCACTCGGAGCCAAAGCAGCTGAAAAATCGGTTTTGATCCGGGCAGAAGTGCTCTATTACAAGCACCCCTCTTTTTTGATCATACTCCTTTCCCTGTTGCTGACCTTTGTGCTTATTTCCTATTATTTTCTGCAAAAAACCCGACGTATTGAGGCACAAACCAAAGAAAGAATCGCCATGGACCTGCACGATGAAACCGGCACCATCCTTACCCGCCTGCTCTTTCTTTCAGGGAGGAAAAACATGAGCCAACCCGAACAGGATAATATCAAAAGCGGGCTTCAGGAGGCCCTTCTCAGCCTCCGTTCATTCATGGAAAGTCTTTACAGAAAAGAGGTCTCTGCCACTGATTTAAAGGATGAAATAAACGAATTTGTGCAAAAAACATTTTCAGGATCGCCGGTAACTCCTGAAATTCACTTTCAACTGGGCTCTCTTCAAAAGGTAAATCCTGAACTTTTCCGGGATATTAAGTTATGCATTTACGAGCTGATTACCAATTTTATCAAGCATAGCCAAGGTGAACATTTTACCTTGCAAATTGCCACAGATAAAAGACAGCTTGTTATCCGAACTACGGATGACGGCACTTTTACTCACGGAAGTGAACTCAATTCGAAAGGAAACGGAATCCGAAATATGCAAAATCGGGTTTTACGCCACGATGGAATAATTATATTTAACCAAAATTTTCCATCAGGACTCAAAACCGAATTACGATTTACACTATGATAAAAGAAGTCATCATCATTGAAAATGATACCATTCTGGCAGACGCCATGAAGGATGCGGTAAATTCCCTGGAAGGATATTCCTGTAAATTAATTTTCGTGAATGTTTCCAACTTCCTGGCCTCAAAGGTCAATGCCGATATCCTTCTGCTTGATTTGATGTTGTCCGGGGAAAATGGGCTGGATTTTATCAGCCGCATAGCGCTCCAGTATCCTGATATGGCCATTATTGTCAATACCATCAAAGATGACTCAGACACCATTTTTAAGGTATTGCAACTCGGAGCCTTGGGATACATTGACAAGCAAAGCTTCGAATTGGACTTTAAGGAGGTCTTTCATTGCATCGAGAACGGAGGTGCCTATATGACACCCAAAATAGCGCGCCGGGTAATGAACTATTTTCAACATTCCAAAGACAACTATGAGCAGCTTACCAAACGGGAAATGGATATCGTAAACGGCATCCTGGACGGATTAAGTTATAAATTAATCGGAGAAAGGCACAACATTGCCCTGGATACGGTGAGAACCAACATAAAACGAATTTACAGAAAATTGAACATCAACAGCAAGGGCGAATTGTTTCATATGTTCCGCTCCTGATGTTTTTGGTTTTTCTCCGGTCTGACCGGCTAACAAGTTACGGTTCCATCCAAAGTCAGTAAAAGTCATCTTAAGCCCTTTAAAATAAAGCAAATTAGGATGATCTTTCTTTATTATCGAAATGCCGAAACGATTATGGAAGTTTGAGAACCCTTATTTCGGTTCTTCTGTTTTTCTGATGTTCCTCCTCAGAACATGGAACATCATCAGCACATCCGTTTACCAAACGAGTTTCTCCATATCCCTTCCAAGTCAGACGGCTTGAGGAAATGCCCTTTACTTTTACCAAATAATCAACACAAGACTTTGCCCGCTTTTCTGAAAGACTGATATTATACTCATAGGTGGCACGGCTATCCGTATGAGAGCTTAATTGAAGCTTAACTCCCTGATTTCTCATCAGGTAATCGTAGGCCTTATTTAATTGAACTATACTTAGCGGACGTAAATCCCACTTGTCAAAATCATAATAAATGTCTTCCAGAACCATTTCGTCTCCTTCACGAAGTTTTGTAAAGCAGACCTCTTTTGACACGGTAAGATTTGTTTCCGAACCCTTCAGCACGAAAAATATTTTTTTTACCGCCGGCCTGTAAGAAACACCAGAGGCATCCATCTCGAGGGCTTCATTTATAACCGCAAATTCTTTTCCGGTAGGGAATTCCTTAATAGACTGTTTTATGGTAATTTCACCATTTTCATTCGTTCTGGTATTTGTTTCAACGCCTGTCTCCATGTCTTGTAAAACCAAATTAAGGCCCTTTACGGGTTGTTTGGTATCGCAATCAAGAACACGAACCATGAAAGTTCCCTCACCTTGTCTGTTTTTCGGCTTATCTCCGGGGAGCAGTTGAATTTCTGCGGCAATTTTAGCGGACTCTGTCACACCCCTTGTATTTACATTTATGTCAGGCAACGGAGTATACCCATCTTTATCCACGGAGATTTCAAAATCTGAATCCGGAGTGAGCGGCGCAAAAAAGCGCCCCAATGAATCCGTCTGAGTAACGATACTGTCACCAAATACTTTATTTCGGATGATAACCCTGGCATCAGGCACTTTTTCCCTTTTATCATTTTCGCTATATACAGTCCCTTCCAGATTTATGTGAATCAAATTCATGCTTAGGCCGTAAATTCGATCCACATAATCCCCCCGGTCACTCGAGAAATATCCGACTTTACCTCCTTTTTCCAAAATAAGGGCAAAATCATCGTATTGGGTATTCAACGGATAACCTAAATTTATTGGCGGAATAAAACCGCCAACCCCGTTATTTCGTGATTCAAAAATATCTAAGCCGCCCATTCCTACAAATCCTTTAGAAGCATAATAAAGATTTCCCTCCTCAGACAGATACGGGAACATTTCGTCATCCGACGTATTAAACTCAGGGCCTAAATTCACCGGTTTTGACCAACCGCCGTTTTGCCTTGTTGATTTCCAAATATCTACACCGCCTTGTCCTTCGGGCATATCAGATGCAAAATACAGTGTATTTCCGTCAGCCGAAAGCGTGGCATGCCCTACATTATAGGAATTGCTATTGTACGGAAAAGGCTGGGGAATTCCCCATTTATTATCAGAGCCTTTCTGCATGATATATAAACTTAAATGAATGCGCGAACCCTTTTTTGCATCGGATTCTGTTCTATTCCTGGTAATAAATGCGATGTTACCATCTTTTGAATAAAACACGGGGCCGTCATGCGGGCCTGTTTTAAAACGGTTGTTTTGGGAGCTGGCGCTTTTTCTAAACGAAGTGTCTCTCCTCTTTACAAAATACAGATTCAGAAAACCCAAATTATCCCATCCATAATTTTCTCTGAGAGAAGCATTCCTGCGACTGGAAACAAAAACAAGACCATCGTTGTAAAAGGAGGCGGCAAAATCTCCGATGCCTTTGTTAAAGGGCATTTGCTTTATTTTAAACCGGACGCTGTCGCGTTTCAACGCATCAAAATAGTTGGCTTGTCTGAGATATTCCCTCACTTTTTTATCGTTGGGGTCCATTCTTCTCAAGCTATCCAAAAACACTCTGGCTTTGTTATATTGAGCCGTATAACGAAGCGCATCAAAATACATCATGTAATCCTCTCTTGAAGCAGCTTTGGCTTTATCAAGAACGTCAAACCATGCCACGCTCTTCGCATAATTACGGATATAAAAATTACATTTAGCGGCTCTTCTCACGGCTTCCCAGTCTGCAGCTTTCCCTTTTTCCGCGCGCTTTGCCGCCTGCTTTGCCAATTCGTCGTAAATAGGTGCAGCCTTAAAATAATCAAGATAACTAAAATAATTATCAGCAAGATTTCTCTTTGCCCCCTGCCCTGAAGCATAAATAACAATAAATAAAGAGACAAGGATGGTATTCAATATTCTTTTCATCGGAGAATGTATTTGGGCATTAAAAATAACGCGGTGAGTAGTAAGGTCGTTTTTTTGTTTTCAAGTCAAAGGAAATCATGACTTCGTGAGTTCCCCTGTTATTGGCTCTAAACACATTTAGCCCATTGTAGGGAAAATCAAAGGCATAACCAAACGTCATAAATTCCTTCACCTGAAAAGCCAAATTCATCCCCACAGATTCATTAAACCTATAAAATGGTCCTATCCAAAGCGTATTCATAATTAAAAAATTGGCATTTATATCAAAAGTGAGAGGCGCATTTTCAGTGACTTTAACCAGAACACTGGGCTTAAAATCAACCAAGCTGTTGAGCTTGGCTACATATCCTCCGGTAAGATAAAAGTGGCGCCTCTGCAGCGCTTCGCCGACAACCACATCATCTCCTAATCTGTTCCTCAAAAGACGTGGAGCGGATAATCCAATATAGTGACGGGTACCGTAATAGTATAAACCGGCGCCAAAGTTTGGACGAACCTTGCTGGCATAGTATGTATACACCGGATCATTCGGATCTGTCGTATATAACTTATTAAAGTCGAACACCTGCCAATCGGCTCCCGCACTCATTCCAAAAGATAAACGGTGATTTCGTTTATTGAGCTTCAGGTGATAGGCAACGTCGGCGAACACCGAGGTTCGGCTTCTGGCGCCTATTTGATCATTGCTGGCGTGAAGGCCCAGGCCCAGATTCTGATTGGCCACTGGAGCATGCAGCGATACAAACTGACTTACGGGAGCACCTTCAATGCCGACCCACTGAAACCGGCCCACACCCACCATATTTATACTGCCCCTGCTTCCGGCATAGGCCGGATTAAAAAGCAACGGATTGAACATGTAGAGGGAAACCTGCTCCTCTGTTTGGCCGGAAACCGACGTTGGCTGAATTGCTGCAACAAATGCCAGCAATAAAATGGCCTGATTTAAGATCCTTGTTTTCATTTTTTTTCGTTTATGTATCCGAAAGTTTGTTTAATCTGCCGGATGTGTTTTGATCTTAATTAATATTGAAGTTCTATATAACCGGTAATTGCCTTGGAATCCTTGGTTAATTGGATCACATAAAAGTATGTTCCCGACGGCAGTCTCCCATTTCCGACAGTAGCTATAGCCGCAGAATACCCTTCCCAATTATTCAGATAAGGACTCGCTTTAAAAATCAGGGTCCCCCACCTGTTGTATAATTCCACCGTAGCTTCAGGGAATTTATCAATACCAGGAATATTCCAGACATCATTATGGCCGTCACCGTTTGGTGTTACCAACTGGGGAACTTTTCCAAAATTACAGTTAACCGTAACGGTTAAAGTGTCTGCACATCCGTTCGCATCTGTGGCATAGAGCATATAAGAACCGTCTGGCACATTCAGTAAACTTTCCGTGCTTTGGCCATTAGACCATATA
>JBIJBG010000222.1:0-3798 GCA_044345355.1 Flavobacteriales bacterium | reverse complement strand
GCAAGCGCAAGGAACGTTCTTACGTAGCCGATACCGACGAAGGTCCGCGCCCAGATACAAACCTGGAAGCCTTGGCCAAATTGAAACCCGTATTTGATGCCAAGGGATCCGTTACGGCGGGTAACGCCTCCCAGACATCCGATGGAGCCGCCTTTGTATTGGTAATGTCCGAGAAGATGATGAATGAACTCGGACTGAAGCCGCAGGCCCGTTTGGTAGCTCACGCCAACGTAGGCCTGGAACCCGCCATCATGGGTGTAGGTCCCATCTGGGCCATTCCGAAAGCCCTGGAAAAGGCAGGACTCAAAAAAGAGGATATTTCCGTATTCGAACTGAACGAGGCCTTCGCTTCCCAGTCATTGGCCATTGTACGTGAGTTAGGTCTGGATGCCGCCAAAGTAAATCCGAACGGAGGAGCCATCGCCCTCGGACATCCCCTGGGATGCACAGGAGCCAAGCTCACGGTACAGATGATTCACGAAGTAAAACGCCAAGGCGGCAAATACGGCATGGTCACCATGTGCGTAGGAACCGGACAGGGAGCTGCGGGAGTATTTGAAGTTTTTTGAGCAGGATAAAGGAGTAAGGATAAAAGATAAAGGACATTAAGAATTCCTATGCACAACTTCAGGGAATTAAATATCTGGAAAGAGTCTATCGATATAGCCTCGGCTATATACGAGAAAACGAAATCCTTTCCCGTTGAAGGTCGCTTCGGAATTATTTCTCAGATACACAGAAGTGCCGTATCCATTCCTTCGAATATTGCGGAAGGATCGGCAAGGAAGTCGAACAAAGACTTTTCACGGTTCCTTGAGATTTCTCTGGGGTCTTGTTTTGAACTGGAAACCCAATTGATTCTCGCGGCCAAATTCGGGTACATGAATGATGACGATTTATCAGAACTATCCTCCAAACTCCAAGTAATTCAAAAAATGATTTCGTCCTTTAAAGAGAAACTATCATAAACAATTACAAAGATTAAGGATACAAGTCTTTTGTCCTTGTTCCTTAATCCTTATTCTAAAAAAAAGAAACACAATGAGCACAACAACAACTGCCGAAACAAAAAAAGCCCTCAAAGGAGGCGAGTGGATTATCCGCGAAACTGCATGGAATGACGTATTCATTCCCGAAGAATTTGATGAAGAGCAACGCATGATTGCCCAATCATGCCGCGATTTTCTGGTAAATGAGGTTTGGCCTCGTCTCGATGAGATTGACAGCATGAAAGACCCCAACCTCATGCCCTCCCTTTTGGACAAAGCCGGAGAATTAGGTCTTTTGGGCATCAACGTACCTGAGCAATACGGAGGCATCGGAAAAGACTTTACCACCGGAATGCTGGTAACTGAAATTACCGGTGCCGGACACAGCTTTGCCGTAGGTTTCTCGGCCCATACGGGTATCGGAACTCTGCCCATTACGCTGTACGGAAACGAAGCCCAAAAAGCCAAATACCTGCCCAAACTTGCCACGGGCGAATGGAAAGCCGCTTATGCCCTCACCGAGCCCGGCAGCGGGTCCGACGCAAATAGCGGTAAAACCAAAGCCGTTCTTTCCGCCGACGGAAAACACTATGTCATCAACGGACAAAAAATGTGGATTACCAACTCCGGTTTTGCCAATATTTTCGTGGTGTTCGCCAAAATTGATGAGGATGCCAACCTGTCCGCCTTTATCGTGGAAAAAGACTTCGGTGGGGTGAAACTCAACGAAGAAGAAAAGAAAATGGGTATCAAAGGTTCCTCCACACGTCAGGTGTTCTTTGAAGACTGCCACGTGCCTGTAGAGAACCTGCTCAGCGAACGCGGCAACGGATTTAAAATTGCCGTAAACATCCTGAACATCGGCCGTATCAAATTGGGCGCGGCAGCCGCAGGCGGATGTAAACAGTGCATCAACGCCGCGGTGAATTATTCCAACGAACGCCAGCAATCCGCTACAACATCAGCGAGCAGCTCATCCGTACATTCGCCTGTGAATCGGCAACCTACCGTGCCTCCAAAAACATTGAGGACATGATTGCCCAGTACGAAAAAGACGGCATGGAACATTCTCAGGCCGAGCTGAAAGGTGTAGAGCAATACGCCATAGAGTGCGCCATCATGAAGGTGTACGGTTCCGAAACCCTGGATTATGTTGTGGATGAAGGCGTACAGATTTACGGAGGTATGGGTTACAGCGCCGAAGCTCCTATGGATCGCGCTTACCGTGATGCCCGTATCAACCGTATTTTCGAGGGTACCAACGAAATCAACCGCATGCTCACGGTGGATATGATTCTGCGCAGAGCCATGAAAGGTGAGCTGGATCTGATGACTCCCGCCATGAAAGTAGCCGGCGAACTCATGAGCATTCCCGAGCCTTTTGAAGATGACGGAACCCTGTTCTGTACCAACAAAGAGTACCTGAGCAAATTCAAAAAAGCCATTTTGATGGTGGCCGGAAGCGCCGTGCAGAAACTCATGCAGTCGCTCGCCAAGGAGCAGGAAATTCTTATGGACATTGCCGACATGGCCATTGAAACCTATGTGGCCGAGTCCACCATGCTGCGCGTGGAAAAACTCGTTCAGCGCGACGGTGCCGAAAAACACGCCGTGTTGATTGACATCGTAAACGTGCTTTTCAACGATGCCGCTGACCGCATAAACATCAAAGGAAAAAATGCCATCAACAGTTTTGCCGAAGGCGATGAGCAACGCATGATGCTCATGGGACTGAAGCGCTTTACCAAAACGGAGCCTTTCAACGTGAAAGAGGCGCGTCGCCGTATCGCCGCTGCGGCCATCGAGCAGAATAAATATCCTTTCTAAACTTTTGGTTTATTGGTTACAAAAGGCGCCCTGCAGCAATGCAGGGCGTTTTTTTGTGCTATGTCAGGGGTATCCGATTTGTTTCCGGATTCGCTCTACCCATTTTATCAAAGGCGGCAGTGCATGGAATTATTTGGGAAATCGAAGGAATGGATATTGTTTATTGTTCGACCCCTCACGGGGTCGCCATTCGGTGACTTGGATGATTCTAAACATGTTTGACCCCTACGGGGTCGAAATGGAAAATAAGCTTCCTTAGGTAATTTCCATTCAGTTTTTATTTTCTTCTTCTCTTGCGGATTTGTCAAAAGCGAGACATGCCCTAATCCGCCAGAGGCGGGGAAAACGACCCCGTAGGGGTCATACATTGGTAAAACCCAACAAGTCCTCAGAACCACGACCCCGTAGGAGTCGAACAGAATAAAAAGCATAAAACGGGATGATCGGGATTACAAATTCCTTTATTATATGCTTCCGAATTGCAAATCCGGAAGAGCGTAGATCAGAGCCAGGGAAAACGACCCCGTAGGGGTCAAACATCGGTAAAACCACAAATATCCTCATAAACACGACCCCGTAGGGGTCGAACAGAATAAGAAGCAATATAACGTAATCATCGGGATTATAAATCCCGCATCAAAAACTTCCGGATTATAAATCCGGGAGAGCGAAAAATATCATATATACAAAGAGCAGGTCAGCAGCTGCTCTATTTCCAAAGTTGCATTTTTTCTGATATCCGCTTTGATGGGGAGCAGATACGTGTTATGATTTGTATCAAACCAAATAGCGGTATCCCATGTAATACCCATAATTTCAGCCGTGACTTTCAGGCGCCCCCAGCCCTCCTCCCAATCTTTGGCATATTGCCTGATTTCTTTGGATAAGTCAACGGGCAAAGACACAAAATACCAACCCGAAGGAGCGGAATGTTTCCAAAGCAGAGCAGTAAACGGAAGGTGAATTTTGGGGGACTTCATCT
>JBIJBG010000027.1:0-16003 GCA_044345355.1 Flavobacteriales bacterium | reverse complement strand
GTGATCGTTTCTGGGAACATCCTGCGCAACGGCCTGAAAAAAAAACGGCACAAAAAGGGCGGTGAGTATGCGTCGGGAAAATAGTCTGTATGATTTCATGCCTGATAGCGGTGTGCTAATTACGGGAAAATCTTCCGATCGGGATGTCATTTTCCAAATATCGTAAAGAAACGGAAACAAATTTCAGACCGGAAAGCAATTTGTGCGATGAAACCGCCATGAACAAAAAAAGAGGACAAAAAATGGACTGAAATAATTATAGAAAACTGATTATCAAACCCCTTTTCTAAAAACCGTTAAAAGAATTTGGCAGGTCGAAAATTGGATTAAATTTGCACGCAATTTTAGTGTAGTGATTAACGCCAATCAGCACATGAGCAAAGTAATCAGAATAAAAAAAGGGTTGGATATCAAGTTAAAAGGGGAGGCGGAAAAAATTACCGTTTCGCCGGAAAGTGTGGATACCGTTTTGGTATCACCGCTTGATTTTCACGGCAGTGTGCCGAAACTTTCGGTGAATGTGGGGGACAACGTAAAGGCGGGAACGCCTCTTTTCTTCGATAAGCTCCGTCCTTCGGTACAATTCTGTTCACCGGTAAGTGGAGAAGTCATCGAAATTAACCGGGGCGAAAAACGCAAGTTGCTTTCCATCCGCATATTGGCCGATAAACAAACCGAGTATGTGGATTTCGGGAAAGCCGATCCGCTTTCCCTTTCCCAGGAAGAAATTGTGGAGCGCATTGCCAAATCGGGAGTATGGCCGTCCATCCGTCAAAGGCCTTTCGATGTTATCGCCAATCCGGAAGTAATGCCTAAGGCTATTGTAATTTCCGCGTTTGACACGGCTCCTTTGGCCCCGGATATGGATTTTGTGGTACATGGATGCGGAAACGAATTTCAGGCCGGCTTAAACGCTCTCTCCAAATTGGCGCCTGCGGTACACCTGAATGTGCATGCCACAAAGACCAAAAGCGACATTTTCCTGAAAGCAAAACAGGTAACAATAAACACCTTTGACGGTCCGCACCCTGCCGGAAATGCGGGAGTGCAGATTCATCACATCGATCCGGTAAATAAGGGAGAATCCGTTTGGATAATAAATCCTCAGGACGTGGTGATTTTGGGACGTCTGTTCTCGGAAGGCCGCTACAATGCGATGAAGGTTATCGCCCTCACCGGAAGTGAAGTAGTTAAACGCCGCTATGTAAAGGTTGTTTCCGGAACTCCGGTAAAACCTATTTTAGATGGTAATCTGACAACCGGTAAGGAACTTCGTATCATCAGCGGAAATGTGCTCTCGGGACATCATATTCCCGAGAACGGACATCTGGGTTTTTATGATAACCAAATTACGGTTATTCCCGAAGGAAAAGATCCCGAATTTTTCGGTTGGCTCTTGCCCGGACTGAGCAAATTTTCCATCAACCGTTCCTTCTTCAGCTGGCTTACGCCGGGCAAACAATATACCTTAGATACTTCGCTGCATGGCGAGGATCGCGCATTTGTGGTTACCGGCGAATACGAAAAAGTATTCCCGATGAATATTTATCCGGTGTATCTGCTTAAATCCATCCTGGCTAACGACATAGAACAAATGGAAAGTCTGGGTATTTACGAAGTAGCTCCGGAAGACTTTGCCCTCTGCGAGTTTGTGTGTACCTCCAAAATCAACACACAAGACATCGTAAGGAAGGGATTAGACTCGGTAATGGAAGAAATGATGTAACATAAAGGGAAATAAACGTGAAAGCATTACACAAATTCCTTGAAAAAAACGTAGCACCCCACTTTAATGAAGGGGGAAAGCTCCACAAAATCTGGCCCGTTTACGACGGTTTGGCCACATTCCTGTTCGTACCCGGACATGCCACCCATAAAGGCACCCACATCCGTGACTCCATGGATTTAAAACGCACCATGATCATGGTGGTTTTTGCTATGATACCGGCATTGCTTTTCGGTATTTACAACACGGGACATCAGCACTTTTTGGCCACAGGAGAAGCGGCAGACTTTATGCAAAAAGTGGCTTACGGTGCCTGGAAGGTATTGCCTATCGTAGTGGTCTCTTATGCCGTGGGACTGGGTGTGGAATTCGGATTTTGCATCATCAAAAAACACAGCATACATGAAGGTTTCCTGGTTTCGGGGATGCTCATTCCCCTCACCGTGCCTGCCGACATTCCGCTCTGGATGGTGGCTCTGGCCACCGTATTTGCCGTGGTTATCGGTAAAGAAATATTCGGTGGTACGGGTATGAACGTGCTTAACGTGGCACTCGTGGCTCGGGCGTTTTTATTCTTCGCCTACCCTACCTATATGTCGGGCGATATGTGGGTAGCCATGGATGCACGAAATGGTTCTGAAATCATCAAAGAAGGTTTAGTGGACGGATACACGGGAGCCACCCTGCTTGCCCAGGCTGCAAATGCCAACTTCGCCGGCCATTTTTGGAACGTAGGCGGAGTCGGGTACGACAATACCTTCCTCGACGCGTTTTTCGGTTTCATTCCCGGCTCCGTCGGTGAAACATCTACCTTAGCCATTCTGATCGGAGGAGCCTTCCTGGTGATTACCGGAATCGGAAGCTGGAGAATTATGGTATCCATTTTTGTGGGTGCTTATGTGATGGGGCTAATTTTTAACCTTGTCGGGGGTGATAACCCTTTCATGAACCTGCCTGCGCATTATCATCTGGTTATCGGCGGACTGGCCTTCGGTGCCGTGTTTATGGCCACCGATCCCGTCACGGCAGCCCAGACGAATTTGGGAAAAATCATTTACGGCTTCGGCATCGGACTTTTCTGCGTATTGATCCGGGTTGTCAATCCGGCTTATCCCGAAGGCATGATGCTGGCCATTCTCTTCTTTAATGTAATGGCGCCCCTTATTGACTACTATGTAGTTCAGGGAAATATTAAATCCAGAGTTAAACGCTTAAAATTGGCAACCGATGGCACTAAATAAAGAAAGTAACGGGTACATCATTATCTTTTCGGTCTTGTTGGTAGTCATTACAGCTATCTCTCTTGTATTGGTTACCGGTCTTACCAGCGCTCCCTATGAACGTAGTGTGGAATTGGAGAAAAAACAAAATATTCTGCAGGCAGCGAATATAACCGTGGAAAGAGAAGCGGCGGAGGCCGAATATGCCAAATACATAACGGATGCCTTTGCCATCAACCCGGATGGAGAAGTGGTAGAAAAAGACGCGTCAAAAGTGTTCACCATCGATTTGGCCACAGAGCTCAGAAAAACAGATCTGAAAACCATGCAATTCCCGGTATTTGTATGCAACAAGGATGGTAAAAACTCTTACATTCTAGCCATGCGGGGCAAAGGCCTTTGGGATGCGATTTGGGGTTATGTTTCTGTTGATTCGGATATGAGAACGGTAATCGGCGCCTCATTTGACCACAAGGCCGAGACTGCCGGTTTGGGCGCGGAGATAAAAGAAAAATGGTATCAGGAAAAATTTCTGGGTAAAAAAATTACGGATGACGCCGGTAATTTTACCTCCGTAAGAGTAGTGAAGAAAGGAACTGCCACAATCGATGATTATACCGTTGACGGAATCTCAGGCGGCACGCTTACCTCTGACGGACTTCGTGAAATGTTGTACAAGTTTTTTGATGCATTCAATAAATATGCCATAGCCAACCGTCCACAAACAGCACCCGAAGAAGTGGCCGTTTCAGACAGCCTATCCCTTGCACAGCCGGATAGTCTCATGGGTGCAGATTCGCTTAACCTATCAGACACTCCCCGAAATTAATAGGGTAATAACGATTTAAAAACGCAGCGTATGTCGGAAACAACAGCAGCAGCATTAGAAAAAGAGCCTAAAGAAGGTCTTTTCAGTAAAAAAAGAGTAAAACTCATCACGGATCCCCTGAATGACAATAACCCGGTAACCGTGCAGGTATTGGGTATCTGCTCTTCATTAGCCATTACCGTGCAGTTGAAACCTGCACTTTACATGTTTATCGGAGTATTGTTTGTTATAGCCATGGGAAATGTGGTTGTTTCCATGCTCAGGAATGCGATACCGAATCGGGTGCGCATCATTGCGCAGTTGGTTATCGTAGCCGGTTTGGTTGCTATCGTGGACATGCTTCTGAAGGCATATGTGTACGACGTAAGTAAACAACTTTCCGTATTTGTGGGCCTCATCATCACCAACTGTATAGTAATGGGCCGTCTGGAAGCTTATGCCATGGCAAACAAACCATGGCCTTCATTTCTGGATGGAATCGGAAACTCTTTAGGATATGGTGCCATTTTGGTGGCCGTGGCTCTGGTACGTGAAATATTCGGGTCAGGAAAACTCACCATACCCACCGGATTGGCCACCGATTACAAACTGCAGGTAATACCCGAATCCTTCTATGAAATAGGGTATGTAAATAACGGTCTGATGGTGATGCCTCCCATGGCACTCATATTGGTAGGACTGATTATTTGGTTCCAACGCAGCCGAAATACCAAACTTATTGAAGCGGAAGAATAACCGAAATCCCAAAGTAACATGGAAAATTTATTAAACATTTTCGTCAAGTCTATTTTCATAGACAACATGATTTTCGCCTATTTCTTGGGTATGTGCTCCTATCTGGCGGTCTCTAAAAAGGTATCTACCGCATTGGGTCTGGGCGCAGCCGTTATCTTCGTGTTGGGTGTTACCGTACCCCTGAACTGGCTGCTCGAAAATTATATTCTGAAAAAAGGAGCTATGGTGTGGCTGGGTGCAGACATGGCCGATATTGACCTCTCCTTCCTGGCATTCATCATGTTTATTGCCGTTGTAGCCGCAATGACTCAGCTGGTGGAAATGGTGGTCGAAAAATTTTCTCCTTCCCTGTATTCCACACTTGGTATTTTCCTTCCTCTGATTGCGGTAAACTGCTCCATTCTGGGAGGAGCACTTTTTATGCAAACCCGGGCATATGCTACCATCGGGGAAGCCACCGTTTTCGGAGTAGGCTCGGGAGTGGGTTGGCTACTCGCCATCGTGGCCATAGCCGCCATCCGTGAAAAAATCCGGTACAGCAACGTTCCCGCCCCTCTGCGCGGCTTGGGAATCACATTTATCCTTACGGGATTAATGGGTCTGGCCTTTTTAAGTTTCGCCGGTATAAAACTTTAACAATAAGGAAATCAGGGATATGAATACAACCTTGCTCATTGTCGCTACCATTGCCTTTTTGGCCATCATTTTGTTGCTGGTAGGCCTATTGCTTTTTGCCAAATCCAAACTGACAAACTCAGGCCCCGTTAAAATTACGATAAACGGAAGCACCCCCATTGAAGTGAGCGCAGGCAGCACCCTGCTCTCCACCCTCAGCGCCGAAAAAATATTTCTTCCCTCAGCCTGCGGAGGCGGAGGAACCTGCGCCATGTGCCGCTGTCAGGTGCTTTCCGGAGGGGGTGAAATCCTCCCTACCGAAAAAGGCTATTTTACCCGCAAGGAAGTAGCCGATAACTGGCGCCTCGGTTGCCAGGTAAAGGTGAAACAGGACATGGAAATCAAAATTCCCGAAGAAATTTTCGGTATCAAAAAATGGGAATGTGAAGTGGTTTCCAACTGGAACGTGGCCTCCTTCATCAAAGAGTTTGTGGTAAAACTCCCCGAAGGAGAAACCCTCCATTTTGAATCCGGCGGGTATATACAAATTGATGTTCCCGCACTTACCGTGGACTTTAAAGACATTGATATCCGGCCGCTCCCCGATGATGAAGCCGGCCCGGAAAAATTCAAAGCAGAATGGGACAAATTCGGCCTGTGGGATTTAAAGATGGTAAACCCCGAGCCTCTGTTCCGCGCCTACTCCATGGCCAACCACCCGGCTGAAGGAAATATCATCATGCTGAACATCCGTATTGCCACCCCGCCCTGGGACAGAGCCAATAACCGCTGGATGAATGTAAATCCCGGAGTGTGCTCCTCATTCGTATTCTCACGCAAACCGGGTGATAAAGTAACCATTTCAGGGCCTTACGGCGAATTCCACATCAAGAATACGGATTGTGAAATGATTTACGTAGGCGGAGGCGCCGGTATGGCACCGCTCCGTTCACACATCTTCCATCTGTTCCACACACTCAAAACCGGGCGTAAAGTATCCTACTGGTACGGCGGACGTTCGCGTCGGGAGCTTTTCTATGTAGACCACTTCCGCAAAATAGAAAAAGAATTCCCCAACTTTAAGTTCCACATTGTCCTCTCCGAACCACTTCCAGAAGACAACTGGGTTGCAAAAAAGAATATGGACGATGCAGAAGGCGAAGGATTCACCGGTTTCGTTCACCAGGCTTTGATTGATAATTACCTGAGCAAACATGCGGAACCCGAAGAAATTGAATACTACTTCTGCGGACCGCCTATGATGAACGCAGCAGTAATCAAAATGCTCGATGATTTCGGCGTGCCTCAGGATAAAATTTCCTTCGACGACTTCGGAGGATAAAATAAACCCATTCAGATCTCCCGCCCCGCCGAAAGCAGGGCGGGATTTTTTTGAACCGCAATATTAAAAATTAGAACATGAACACAGTGCAAACCGGTCAAACCGCCCCTGATTTTACCCTGTACAATACCGAGAAAAAAGAAGTTTCACTGAGTTCCCTGCGCGGAAAAAATGTGCTCATTCATTTCTTTCCTATGGCCTTCACCTCCGTGTGCACCGAGCAATTGTGCAATGCCAGGGACAACATGGAGGCATATACCAAGCTGAATGCATCCGTTCTGGGCATTTCCGTTGATTCCCTTTTTTCCTTAGGAGAGTTCCGCAAGCAACAAAACCTCAGTTTCGACTTACTCAGCGATTTCAACAAGGAGGTCATCCGCATTTACGGAATCGAAATAGAATCATTTGCCTTCGGCATGAGAGGCGTAAGCAAACGGGCGGCATTTGTTATAGATAAAGCGGGTATCATCCGCTATGCGGAAGTATGCGCAAGTCCGGGCGATCAACCTGACTATACGGCCATACGGCATACACTCGACGCGTTGTCCTGATTTATTGATGATAGGCTTCTCTTTCGGATCACTCCCTGTTTGCACTGAAAAAGAAGCTAATCTATTCAACTTCAAACAAATTGAAGTTACCGGATAGGTATGTCTTATCGGAATGTTTTTTATATTCGGATGGAAATTCGGTTAATCAGAAGTCCGATGAAAATAAACAGGCTCTTTTTTTTGTCCGGCATTTGGATTATTCCCCAACTTTTGGGATCGGTGTATCGTATTTATGCGCAGGCAGACAGCGTGGTGCAGGCCAAAATTATGGATGACGGAACTACCGAGGCCGAAAAAGCCTACAACCTAAGCGTACAGTTTTTAGGCGACAAAAATTACCCCGGAGCGCTTACCGAACTCAACCGGGCCATCAGCCTGAAGCCCGATTTTGATAAAGCCTACTACAACCGAGCGCTGGCCAAAATGGAACTGGATGACCGGGCAGGAGCCATGGAAGATTTCACGGCAGCCATTGCGCTGAAAAAACAAAGCGATTATTTCTACAGCCGCGCCCATTTAAAATACGCAGAAAAGGACCTGGACGGTGCCCAGGCCGATTTTACCGAAGCCCTCGCTATTCAGCCCGACTATGCCCAGGCCTATTACCACCGGGGAGTCATTCACTTTGAAAAAACCGATTACGCGGCAGCCCTTTCAGACTTCACGGAAGCCATAAAAAACAAGACCGATTACGCGTATGCATACAATGACCGTGGCAGCGCCAAAATAAAAAAAGGAGATACGGACGGGGCGATAGCCGATTACACAAAAGCCTTGCAGATACAGGCTGATCTCGTTTTTGCCCACAACAATCTGGGTAGCGCCCTGCGCAAAAAAGGAAATACAAAGGAAGCCATCATGGCATACACGGAGGCAGTAAACCGCAAACCCGATTATTACCTGGCCTTCAACAACCGCGGCATCGCCAAAACCGATGCCGGGGATTACAAGGGAGCCATTGCCGATTTTTCAAAAGCCCTGGAACTAAAACCAAACTATGCCTTTGCCCTGAATAACCGTGCCGTAGCTAAATATAAACTAAAAGACTATGCGGGTTCGGAAGCGGATTGCACGAATGCCCTGAAAATAGACCCTTCCTATGCCGATGCCTACTTAAACCGGGGTATTGCCCGGGAAATGCTGCGAAACGAAAAAGGCGCCTGCGCTGACTGGAAAACAGCCCTTGACTTCGGAGTAAATGCAGCCGGAGCTTATTTAATCTATTGCCCTTAATCCTGATGGATATGAACGTAAGACTCATTTTAAGCTGTCTTTTTTATCTGCTTTCGTTGAGCACGTTTTCTCAGAGTGTCTACTTTGATAAAAAGAACTTCGAAGACAAAGAAGGTCTGAAGGCGGCCAAAGATGCCCTATCCGACGGAGATGCCTTTTTCGAAAGAGGTCCCGTATTCTATAAAGATGCCATCCCCTTTTATCTGAAAGCCCAACAATTCAACCCAAAAAATGCCGAGCTGAATTTCAAATTAGGCAAATGCTATCTGAAATCACCCTTTAAGCAAAAGGCGCTTCCCTATCTGCAAAAAGCACTGGAATTAGGGCCCACGGTAAACCCGGAAATCGATTATCTGCTCGGCATGGCTTACCATTTGGCCATGGAATGGGAAAAGGCCATTACCTACTACACCAACCACAAAAACCGGGCAATACAGAACTCAGACCCCAACGCCATTGCCGAAATCCAAAACCGGATTACACAATGCATTAAGGGCCGCGAATTAATAAAATCGCCGGTGCGGGTTTTCATTGATAATCTGGGGGCCAATATCAACACCCAATTTAACGAGTATGGCGGAGTAATTTCTGCGGATGAGTCAGTCCTGTTGTTTACCGCGCGGAGACCCAATTCTACGGGCGAAGGCATAGACCCCAATCTGAATGAACATTTTGAAGATATGTACATCGCCTACAAACAATCTGATGGGCAATGGACTACCGGAATCAATCTGCCCAAAACGGTAAACAGCAACGACCATGATGCCGTATCCGCCATAGCAGCCGACGGACAGCGGTTCATCATTTATCTGGGCAGTGTGAACGCGGGCGATTTGTTTGAATCGGTATTGACGGGAAACGAATGGAGCAAACCAGAACCCCTGGGCAAAAACATCAACACCAAATACCACGAACCCTCGGCCTGTTACAGTCCGGACGGCAACATACTCTATTTTGTTTCGGACGCACCCGGCGGAGAAGGACAGCACGATATTTATTATTCGCGCAAAGATCCCAAAGGCAAATGGGGCCCGCCAGTGAACATAGGTAAAACCATCAATACGCGTTTCAATGAGGAGGGCGTATTCATGCATCCTGACGGAAAAACCTTATTTTTCAGTTCTCAGGGCCATGAATCCATGGGCGGCTATGACATTTTTAAAACAGTGTACGATGCGGCCTCCGGCACCTGGAGCGTGCCGAAAAACATCGGATATCCGATCAACACTACGGATGATGATGTGTTTTTTGTACTCTCCGCCAGCGGAAGACACGGGTATTACATGTCGGCAGAAAACACGGGCGGTTACGGGGGCAGGGATTTGTACAGGATTACCTTTCTGGGGCCTGAAAAACCGATGATTCAAAACCACGAGGACAACCTGATTGCCTCGCATACGGAGCCAATCCGTGAAATTGTAACCGCACCCGCCGTAGAGCTTACCGAAGCCCGGCTCACCCTGCTCAAGGGAATTATTTTTGATCAGTTTACGCAAAAGCCGCTGGAAGCCATCATTGAAATTGCAGATAACAGGGCAGGGGAAATCATTGCGACCTTTCAATCAAACAGTGCAACGGGTAACTACCTGGTAACTCTGCCCGCCGGGAAAAATTACGGCATTACGGTGAAAAAAGAAGGATATCTGTTTCATTCGGAGAATTTCGACATTCCGGATACGGCGGCCTTCCGGCAGGTAAAGAAAGACATAGGTCTGAATCAGATTGAAGTAGGCAAAAAGATTGTGCTGAACAATCTCTTTTTTGATTTCGACAAAGCCACCCTGCGGCCCGAATCGAAAACCGAACTGCAGCGCCTGATTGCCCTGCTGAATGAATATCCCACCATGAAGATTGAGCTGGGAGCCCATACCGATTCGCGCGGAACCGACGAGTACAACCGGGTACTGTCGGCCAACCGGGCCAAATCGGTGGTGGATTATCTGATACAGGGAGGCATAACGCCGGGCAGACTGGTGTCCAAAGGATATGGTGAGGAACAGCCGGTAGCCACAAACGACACGGACGAAGGACGGCAACTTAACCGGAGAACCGAATTTAAAATTTTGACTATTTAAACAATTTGTTGGAAAATTGGAAAAGTAAATTAGAAGGATCCAAAATCAATCCCTGATTACCAAGAAGACGCCGAGGAAAATGAGCAGGGAGCAGACAACGAGCTCCGGGGTAAACCGATCCTTTCCTGAAAAAATGGCCAACAAAGCCGCCGTAACCGGCTGCACGTACACGTAAATGCTCACCTGCGGAGGAGTTAGCCGCTGCAAGGCAAAAATGCTGAATAAATAGGCGACAAACGTTACGCCCAGCACGGTAAATACCAAAGCCCACCATACAAACGGGGTGAACGTCTCCCACTGAATCTGCGTAAACTGTTCCCACCCGAACGGCGTCACAAAGAACCAACCCATGGCAAAATTCACCGTGATGACGGTAAGCGGTTTATACTTCTTCATCAGAGGCTTGGCAGCCACCAGATACACGGCATACGACAAGGCATTGATGAGAATAAACAGATTGCCCAGGTGCGTATTTTCATCAAAACTGACACTCCCCCGCGAAAACAAGATCAACGCCACCGCACCGGCAGCTCCCAGCATAATACCAAATATTTTGCGCGGCATGAGCTTCTCGCGCAGGACCAGGGCGGAAACCAACAACGTAAGAATGGGATTGGATGTAAATATGACTGCCGCATTGATGGGCGTAGTATAGTTTAACCCTTCATAAAAAAGCAGCTGATTCACGGTAACCCCGGTAACCGCACAAACCACAAAACGGGGCCAGTCAGCCCGTTGAATGCGCTCCCGCGTAAAGACAAAAAAAAGCGCCAGAAACAGCAGGGCCGTGCAGGTAACCCGGATAAAAATCAGGGCCGAAGGCCCCACGTATGCGGGCATGATTTCCTTGGCCACCAGAAAATTAATGCCGTAGAGTAGATTCACCACCAGCAGGGCGGCATGAGCCAGGTACTTATCCGATTTCACGATTTGCGGCATTCAGGCACAAAGAAAGCAGTTCAATCGGTCACGGCCAATCATTCAGGAAATACCGGTTTCCACCCATTCTTTTTCTCTGCGTACCCAAACCCCGAGAGCGTCTATTTCACGAAGCAGAGAATATGCCTGATCATATCCTGCGGAAAGTTCGCCGAGGGTATGGGCATCCGAATTTACCTGCATCCGAATGCCCATTTGGGCCGCTTCTTTGATAAAAGAAATCCCCGGATAAAAATCATCCGTATAGCCTTTATACAAACCACGGGTATTTATTTCCATAATAGTTCCCTTTTGGCGCAAAAGCTCCAGCACTTCATGCATGCGCGAACGAAAATAGGCATCCTCCGTATCAAAGAATCCGTGCATTTTTATTTTGTCGGCATGGCCCAGAATATCGGGTTTTTCCTCAAGAATCATATCACAGGTCTGATCAAAGTAGGCGCGCAACACGGCTCGCCTATCGCCTCCGAAAATTTCGGCCAATCCTTTTTCAAAAAGAGTGCGGCTGCCATCCACTTCCCAGGGTAATCCGTCATCAAAAAAACCGACATAATGCACCGATCCCACGGTATAATCCACCCAGGGATATTTAGCCATCAGCTCATGGCGTAAATGGATGCTGAGACGAAAGTCCGTTTCGAAAGCACAATAAAGAGCTATCTGCTCCGAATACTTTTCCTTCAACCCCGAAATTAACGTCATGTATTCCTCCAGCCGCTCCCGCCGCATATTCCAGGACGTATCAAAATCGCGCAGCGGAATATGGGAAGAAAACCCATAGGACGTAAAACCCTGTCGGATAGCCTCCATCACATATTTTTCGGCGTCTTCGGCACCATCACAAAAGTTGCAGTGGCTGTGGTAATTGGTGAGCAGCATTACACAAAAGTAACGGGTTCATGCGAAGTAAAAAAACCACTCAACGGTAACTTTTTCTAAAAGCAGCAACGGAAGAAGATACTTTGATTAATAGGGGTGAATGGCTACCCCTGCACTCCATGGATACATAAGTTGGACACCATTGCGAAACATGGGTGTAAACGTATAGGCGCCAAACAGGCTAACATGGGCAAATCGCATACGAAGCATGGCCTTGGCACGAAATCGATTCAGATTAAAATCGTCCCGGCGGATGTCGGTGGTGCGGGTACCCCCTTCCAAAAATACTTCCCGCTGGTTTGCTCCCATGCGCACACTGCCCAATACCCCGAATGTAAAATTAAATTGGGGCTTGCGTACCGATTTGCGTACGGTACGGAAATTAACCATAAGCGGAATACTGAACCAGGATGTCTGCAGCCGGCTGCGCTTGTAGATCACGTTGGTATCAGGCGCATTAACCAATAAGGCGGCACCGGGCATCAAATCCACGAAGTCCGTGTTAAGCTCACGGAGGGCGATTTTATGTTTGAAACTATAATTGTTCCATTCAAACCCTACACCGGTAAGCAGGTTGACCGTTTTCTTTTTATTCATGGGCAATTTTATTTCTGCCACATTCCAGGCAAATTTCCAGGAGCGGTCGTAATCCAACTCCATGAAGGAATAAACGCCCTGCGGTTGCGGATTGAATCCGGGAGTCATCAGCCCGTTTATACCAGTTTCAATACCGGTCCATACCAAATTGTTGTATGGTCGGGGATTGCGATTTTTATTCTTAAAAAACCACATATGATGGTTTTTAAGACATGTTTTGGCGGTATCGGCAAGAGAATCCACGATATACCCACTTTGCTGGGCAAATGAGCCCGTAAGAGTAAACAGGGCAATTAAACTGATTCCAAATCTGACCATATCTTTTACTGTTTGTATGAAATAAGACGTATAAATCGTGAAAAAGTTATGCCATCTGTGTTTTATTGAAAAAAAACGGGATCCGATATCCCGAAATTATTTTGCATTCAACTTCCTATAGGCCTCAACCCGTTCTGCGGCATTTTTACGAATGTCGTACCAGAACAGATTGAAGTCTACCAGATGTTTGTTTTTCCAAGTCTGCACAACAGGCATGCCTGTTTTTACCCAAAGCAGATTACCGCTGATGCGGGCCGAAGTACGATATGGTTTTTTCTTTCCAAAACCGAGCAAAATCCCACCACGACCGGATGCTGGTAAAGAGTCCGTTTTCCAACTGACGGGATTCACACATACATTCCCGAAGTAAGGAAGTTCGCCCCGATATCTGTATCCGTGACGAAAAGAAGCCCAGGTTACATAACAGCCCACGGCCTGAGGTTCTGGGCATGGCTCAAGCACTTGATAATCGGCTTTATTTACCGCAAATCCGACGATGTAGGCACACAGCAATTTTTTGCGCGATTCGGGAGTATCAAAAAAGTCTTTAATGAGCCTTCGGGAATGGGTGGTTCCCTGACTGTGGGAAGCAATGATTACGGGCCTTCCATTGTTATAATTTTCCAGATAAAATGAAAATGCTTTTTTCACATCGGAATAGGCCAAATCAAGTGCGGTTTTTCCGTTTCCGGTTTCATCCGAAAAAGCAGCTATGATGGCCTGACGGTAACGGGGTGCATACACCCTTCCTACGGCATTAAAAGCCGATGCCTGAAATCGTACGGGAAGCCGGTCTATACGTTGATTCAATTTTTCATCGTTCACGTCGGCATTCCATTTTTCACCCCTACGATAAATAGTAGGATAAATGTAAAAAACGTCTACCTGCTTGGCCGAATCAGAAACCCATGTTTCCCCTGCGGCAATCACATCTGCCTCATCCTCTCGGAAAGGTAAGGCAGACCAATACTTTTCCAGGGCATAATCAGGTGTTGGAGGTGCATCGGCCAGGCGAAAGGGGGCCATTTTTTGTGCCGAAGTCGTAAGACCAAAACCGGTAAATACGAAGGAAAAAAATATGCTGCTTTTTATCATTTTACCAAAATTTTGGGTTCGGACATGTCCATCATGGCGTATTTGACTCCTTCGCGGCCCAGTCCGGAATCCTTTACTCCCCCGTAAGGCATAGAATCATAACGCAACGTGGGTACATCATTCAAAATCACCCCGCCCACTTCCGCTTCGCGGAAAGCAAAATCCACCTCCGATTGCTTATCGGTGAACAGGCCCATCTGCAAACCGAAACGCGTATCATTTGCGCTGCGTATTGCTTCCTTGAAATCGGAATACGGCGTGAGGGTTATCACAGGCCCGAACACTTCTTCATCATAAACCTTCATGCCCCGCACCGCATGGCGTAAAATAACGGGATGAACCAGATTTCCTTCCTGTTTTAATTCAGTAAGCAATTCAGCGCCTGAAGAACATGCTTCTTCCGTCCAACGCACGATTCGATCAGCATTGGAACGGTCTATCATACAGGTAAATTCCGTTTCTTCTTCCTCGGGTGCGCCTATTTTCAATGCCCGGGTTCCCTTCACAAGTTCCTCGGTAAATTGATCCATAACCCGCTCGTGCACCAAAAAACGCTGAGTATGAATACACACCTGCCCCTGATAAGCCCATGCACCCCATAAAGAACGGGCGGCGGCGTGTGCAATATCGGCCGTTTCGGTGATGACTGCGGCGGCGTTCCCGCCCAATTCCAGCAGCACTTTCTTTTTCCCGGCACGGCTTTTCATGCCCCAGCCTACATCGGGCGAACCCGTAAAAGAAAGCAAGGCAAATCGGGAATCGGAAACCATGCGGTCAGCAAAAGTCCGATCCATGGGCAAAATACTTACCGCACCAGGAGGCAAAGAGGTCTCAGCCAAAATACGGGCCAGAAAAAGAGTAGACAAAGGTGTGGCAGAAGCCGGCTTAAGCACAATGGGACAGCCTGCCGCTATGGCGGGAGCTATTTTGTGGACCGCCAGATTCAAGGGAAAATTGAACGGAGAAATTCCCGCTACCGGTCCCACGGGAAAGTAGTTTACCCAACCTTCTCTTCCCAAGCCGGAAGGAGTGCGGTCGAGGGCAAGGTATTCTCCCGGAATCCGCTTTGATTCTTCGGCAGCTTCGATAAACGTGTGCACGGAACGGGCCACTTCGGCGCGGGCATAACGGATCGGTTTGGCTGCTTCGCGTGCCAAAATAAGGCTGAGCGTTTCCGACTCTTCGTGCAGACGACGGGCCACGTGGGAAAGAATTTCATAACGGGCGAAAGAAGGTAATCTTTTCATTGCCGATCTGCACTCCGTTGCCCCGCGCACAGCCATTTCATACATAGCCTCATCAGCATAAAAAGCCTGTCCGACGGGTATTCCATCGTATGGATTATACACGGTAAAAGGCTTTCCCTTTGCAAACTCTCCGCCTGCGTAGGTAAAAAAGTGCTCCATGTGCACAAAGTAAACTGAAAAATGATATTCGGAATACCCGGAAGCAGGAAGTTTCCTAAGGAATGTGCAAAAGCGACAAAAAAATGGGAATTCGTTCAGATTTATTTTTCCACAAACGATTTCAAAGAAAGGAACAGGCGTATTTTAGTGATCGCATAAAATAACCCTGATTCAAAAAAATCCAAAACACTATGCTACTTGCTATTGCCTTATTTCTTTTTATTGCCTGGTATTTAACCATAGGATATCTGACCACACACTACGGTCCCATAGGCCGACAGATGAAAGAGGCAGAAAGCCGTAAACACGAGTATCTGAAACTGCATTTTCTGATTCATGAGAAACCGCAGGAAGAATTGGAAAGCAAATGGCGTAGGATAAAGTTTTCGTTTCATGCCGTCACCATTCTGGTATTTCCCTATTTAGCCTTTCTTCGGCTGCGG
>JBIJBG010000254.1:0-3190 GCA_044345355.1 Flavobacteriales bacterium | reverse complement strand
AGTAGGTGGTATCTTAGCCAACAATACCTACCGGGCTGACTTTCTGTATGACAACCTGATGATGGAAGCCAACATCATTAAAGCCTGTCATACTTATTCCGTGGAGAAATTGCTTTTTTTAGGCTCTTCCTGTATTTATCCCAAAATGTGTCCGCAGCCCATCAAAGAGGAATACTTGCTGACCGGTCCGCTCGAGCCGACCAATGAGCCTTACGCCATTGCAAAAATTGCGGGAATCAAACTGGCCGAGACCTTCAGGCATCAGTACGGATGTCGGTTTATTTCGGCCATGCCCACCAATTTGTACGGACCTAACGATAATTATGATTTAAATAACTCCCATGTGCTACCTGCCCTGATTCGGAAATTTCACGAAGCGAAAGTGAACGGAGCGCGGGAGGTGACGGTTTGGGGTACAGGCATTCCACAACGTGAATTTTTGCATGTGGACGATTTGGCTGAGGCCTGTGTTTTCCTCATGCAGCATTATGATGCATCGGAATGGATCAATGTGGGTACGGGCGAGGATATAACCATCCGTGAACTGGCGGAAACGGTGAAAGCCGTTGTCGGCTTTGAGGGTGATTTGGTGTTTGATACCTCTAAGCCCGACGGCACCCCGCGCAAATTATTGGATGTTTCAAAAATCAATACCCTGGGGTGGAAAGCGGAAATTTCTCTCCGCGAAGGAATACGTGATGTTTATCGACAATTGGCTGAATCGGATTTCCGGGCTTTCCGCAGCTAGCCATCTGTTTTTTGAGAGCAGGGATTCAGAATGAGGGAACAAGGATGGCGGATTTTCCTTTTTACCTACTGCCTATTTATAAAAGCGTATGGAGTGTTTAGATAAGATTACGGCTTATGGCCTTTTGCGTGAAACCTGAATGTTTTCGGAAACGGGGTTCCGCCAAACTTTCAAACCCCTAAACAATTGAACAAACCTCTTGTCTGTTGCCAGCCGCCTTTACAAATCATCCAAAGAAGGAAGCGGAGCCCGTTCATAGGCTTTCTTTTTGGGCTTCAGAAGTTTCGGAAAAAACACATCAATCAGTTGGTCATCAACCGTAACCTGCGTTTTGCTTTTTCCGCTCACGACAATGATATCTTCTTTGAATTTGTACAAAGGCTCAAACAAATCGTAATTGCCGTCGCTGAATTTGATATACATGGTCCGGATGAACTTTTTTTCGATGATGACTTTTCCGGAGTAACAATCCGTGCGAGTGCCCTTCCGTATGGAAATTACCACATCATCATAGGTGCCGTCAGTGGCTTCCTGTGCGCCGCGAAGTTCAAATACCTTCAGGTATTGATAATAACACGAGCCGTCTTCGGCTGCCGGAGTCTGTGCTCTAAGCCCGTGTGAAAGGGCTAAGATGAAAACGGAAATGGCGTACAGCTTTTTCATCAACCTTAATGCTAATTTTGTGTCCAGTTTTGAACAAATGTAAATAAGTTGAGCGAAGCGAAAAATTAAATTGTCATGAATTTACAGCACCATATCACCCGATCGCTTCAAGAAGCTGAAAGTGCGTTGAATCAGTTTCGTCATTCAGACAGGAATATTGTGCTGATTGAAGACGCAGCCCGCCTCATGGCTTCAACCTTGAATTCGGGAGGTAAAATTATTTCCTGCGGAAACGGAGGAAGTCTTTGTGATGCCATGCACTTCGCGGAGGAGCTCAGCGGCCGTTTCAGGCAGGATCGAAAAGGGCTTGCGGCGTTGGCGATAGCTGACCCCGCACACATCACCTGTGTAGGCAATGATTACGGGTTTGACTATATTTTTTCCCGTTTTGTGGAGGCGGTAGGTAAACCGGGCGACGTGCTTTTGGCCATCAGCACTTCAGGCAATTCTGCAAATGTGTTGCACGCGGCAGAGGCTGCCCGCGCAGCCGGAATGAAGGTTATTGCCCTCACGGGGAAAGACGGGGGAAAGTTAGCCTACCTGGCGGACGTGGAAATTCGGGCTCCCTATACCCCCTTTGCCGACAGGGCTCAGGAAATTCACATCAAAGTAATCCACTGCCTCATTGAGTCTGTGGAACAGCTCTGCGGGCTGGTTTGATTCATTTTTCTATTGTGGCCGAAACAGCCCGATTTTTAAACGACACTTCGCCAAGCAAAATGGAAAATAAACGGCTGACTATCAAAATTATATATTTTATTTGAAAGGTTTTGGCAGAAGGTGTATTCAAATTTCAGGTTTTATTTTTTTATTTGTTCCCTCGTAAGTTCTTCTATTTCTTCTTTTTGATTTCCACCACTATTTTTGCCGCAGTTATTTGAGGTATTGGAGTTGGGGTAAATCTTACATATTTATCCAGCAATTTAAGTTTTTGCTGAATTGATGTTGATAATGAATGAACTGAACGAATGGTTGATTTTAATAAACTGAATGTAGAGCGATAATGAAAAAAGTACTGCTTATATCCGCACTAATTTTTATTACAGGATTTCTTTCTGCACAGGTAACACCGCCGCCCACGGTGGTTCCTCCGCCCACAACGCCTCCGCCCACGGCAGGCGTACCGCTTGATCCGTTTTCCTGGATTATGCTGGGTGCTGGAGGGGCAGCGGCTGCAGCGAAATACCATAAGGTAAGAAAAGGCAAAGCCTAAATTGTTGGTCTCTTGGGTATTCCACCCAGATTATCTATTTTTTGTTTCGGGTTGTTTATAGTTCGGGCTGTTCCCTCTCACGGTTCATGTCATTTCCTGAACTTTTTTTACTTCGTTTCAAGATTAGTTGGAGACGAAATTTTCCTATCGGTGCAACAGTTTCCCGTTGGCGGATTCAAAAGTTTATGTTACCGATTTATCTCAGGGGCAGTATGGGTTATTTCGATTCTGCCCCTACCATGTGATTTTATTTTCGTGTTTTCTCCATGATTTAATCATAGGTTAACCCATTCTTCGGATATCTTTTTTTTTCTTTGTTGCGCAGTTCATCTTGCGTAGATGCGAAAATTAGGTTTACTTATCTTATTGGCTTGTACGGGTGTCGTGCGCGCTCAGGTAACCACCCAGTGTTTGGAAGTGGAAAATATTTTAGTGGATGCCTGTTCACCCGACCTGAAGGAAGGGCAAAACGAGATGGTCCGTATTTTGGCCGGCCCAAACAACCTTACAGTAAATAACATTATTCCTACCTGGCCGAATCACTCATTTACCAGTTGGATCATGAA
>JBIJBG010000182.1:0-4744 GCA_044345355.1 Flavobacteriales bacterium | reverse complement strand
GTGTGGGTGCCCCGCCGAAAAATCCGATGCCGCCAGAAGAATAAAACAATAACGCAGTAAAATAATAACGCAATTGTGAGGTATGAACGGTTGTCACCTTATTTGCTTTTATTCGCTTATGTCCGTATATTGCTTTTTAATCAGCAACTTAAGCGAAGGCTGAATCAAAATAACATATTCCCGTTTTGTTCCTCTAAAGTGGGTAAGGTATGAGCAAAATTCCGGCAAAAAATCAGTAAAGCAATTCGCCCGGATATTTTTCCCGGTGAATACTGACCGCAATTTCGTATAGCATTTTTTTTAGCTCGTCCACATTTTCCTTTTCGATGGCCGAAATGAAAACACAAGGTGTATTTTCTGCCGCCATGTAGGATTTTTTCAGCTCATCCAACGAGCTTTTTTGATTCTCCCCGTTGAGTTCGTAGTCTTCCTGCTGCTTGTTTTCGTAAGCATCAATTTTGTTAAAAACCAAAATGACCGGCTTATCTAAGGCATGTATTTCTTCCAGTGTTTTTTTTACCACCTGAATATGGTCTTCAAAATGGGGATGTGAAATATCCACCACGTGAAGAAGAATATCGGCTTCACGGACTTCGTCGAGCGTACTTTTAAACGACTCAATCAGGCGGGTAGGTAATTTTCGGATAAAGCCTACCGTATCCGATAGAAGGAAGGGCAGATTTTCAATAGTTACTTTTCGCACGGTGGTATCCAAAGTGGCAAACAACTTGTTATCTGCATATACTTCGCTTTTGGACATCAGCCGCATCAGGGTACTTTTGCCCACGTTGGTATATCCTACCAGCGCCACTCTTACCAGATTTCCCCTGCTTTTTCGTTGGGTGGCCATCACTCGGTCTATGGTTTTCAGTTTTTCGCGCAAAAGCGAAATGGTATGCTGAATGGCTCTGCGGTCACTTTCAATCTGGCTTTCACCGGGCCCGCGCATCCCGATTCCTCCTTTTTGTCTTTCCAGGTGGGTCCACATGCGGGTAAGCCTGGGCAGCAGATATTGCAGTTGGGCGAGTTCTACCTGGGTTTTGGCGTGAGCCGTTTGCGCTCTTGATGCAAAAATGTCTAAAATGAGCGTGGTACGATCCAATACTTTCACTCCTTCAAATTGTTTTTCCAGATTTTTCACCTGCGTAGGCGAAAGTTCATCATCAAAAACAATCATGTCAATTTCTTCTGCTTTAACAAATTCGGAAATTTCCTCTGCTTTTCCTTTACCCACAAAGGTGGCGGAATGCGGCCTCTCTAATTTTTGCACGAAACGGCGCACGGTTTCACCGCCTGCCGTCATCACCAAAAAGGCCAACTCGTCCAGGTATTCGTTCAGTTTGCGTTCAGGCTGTCCGGGAAGAATAAGGCCTACCAATACGGCACGTTCCGTTTTTTTAAGGCCTGCGGGTAATTTACTTTTTAAGTCGGGTTTCAATATACTGGGCTACGTTTTTAATTTCCTCTTCCGAAAGAATTTCACGGTAAGAGGGCATAATTCCTCCCGATGATCCGTTGGTGATGATAGGAATCATTTCGGCAGAGTTCAGGTTGGTTTTCGACAGACTTTTGGCACCGGAAAGGCCGAGATTGCCGTCCTTACCGTGGCAACGAACGCATTGTTTTTCATAGGTTTCCTGACCTATGGCTTTTGAATCCGATTTTTCTTTGCCGCCGTTTCCGCAGGAAAATAAAATGCCCGCAGAGAGGAAGATGCCGAAAAGGAGAATGTACGATTTCATCATTTAATCAGAAGAGGGATTTATGCCAGGGAATTCCGGCCAACATCAATACAAAAGCAAAAAGATACATCATGCCGGTACGTTTAAATTTTTGTGGACTGTGCGCGGCGCGCTTTCCCCAAGAATAACCGACAGTCAGCAAAATTCCGGCCAATAGCATCATGGTGATATGCTCTACCGCTAAAAATCGTTTCTCCGTACTTTCCATGATTTGTTTCATATCGAATTGGTCGAACATAGGCAGCACATTGTTAATGTATAAAACAATTCCCAGAATAATTTGCAGGTGAACGATGCCCAGCGTTGCGGCAAAAAGCCCTTTTTTGTAATGCCGACCTTTTCGCCAGCCGAAATAGGCGGTGATGATGGATCTCAAAACAAGAATAAGAACTACCCAACGGGTGTAAAAATGGATGTCTTTGATGATTAACATGGGTATTTAGTTTTTCTTTGCCAAAGGTCATAAATAATTGCCAAATGAAAGCATCTATTCCGTGCAAATTGATTTATTTCACGCAAGATTTATCATGAAAAAAAAAACGATTCATCCGATAGCCTTATTTCTCGTTCTTCAATGCGCGGGATTCTCTGTTTCTGGCCAAGGCACATTTCCCGTCAACGGAACCCAAAGTGAGGACGGCACCGTCTATGCCATCAAAAATGTTCGGTTGTTTATTGAACCGGGCAAGGTGGAAGATGATGCCGTTCTGGTATATTCCCGGGGTAAAGTTCTTTTTTCCGGTAAGGATAAACCCATTCCACCCGGGGCATTGGTCACTGACGGAAAAGGACGTTTTATTTATCCGTCTTTTATTGATTTGTTTTCTGATTACGGCATGAAGCAGGCCGCCCAGGGTAAAAGGGGGGGGCGTTCTTTGTATGAAAGTTCCAGATCGGGAGCGTACGCGTGGAACGATGCCATTAAACCGGAACGCAGGGCGGCGGATTATTTTGAGCCGGATAAAGAAAAAGCGGCAGAGCTCAGAAAGCTGGGATTTGGCGCCGTGGTGTCCCAGATTCCCGACGGCATATTCCGCGGCACGGCCTCTTTGGTTACGCTGGGTACTCAAAGCGCAAACCAAGAGTTAATAGTGCCGGAAGCCATGTGGGCCGGCTCGCTGAACAAAGGTTCATCTACCCAAAATTATCCATCTTCATTAACAGGAACCATTGCCCTGATTCGCCAAACACTCTATGATGCGGCTTGGTATGCCAAAAGCGGCGAGGAGAAGGAACGCAACCTGTCGCTCGAGGCTTTGGTCCGTTCCAAAAATTTTTCCTGGCTGTTTGAAGGACGAGAAAAATATGATCTGCTTCGTCTGGCATCCATTGCCAAAGAGTTCGGTCTGGACCTTGTGGTGCGCGGTAACGGGGATGAATACCAGCGGGCCGAATGGATCAAAAAAACCAACCTGAAAGTAGCTATTCCCATCCTGCAGCCACAGGCGCCTGATGTACGCGATCCGTATGATGCCCTACGTGTTTCCCTGAGCGAATTAAAACATTGGGAGAATGCGCCTTTTAATGCTTTTTTTCTTCATCAGAACCAGGTGCCCTTTGCCATTACCCTGTCGGGCATGAAAGAAAAAGAACGGGAAAAATTTTGGGAACTGCTGCGTCTTCTGCCTCAGACCGGCATTCCTGAGGCGGCGGTTTTGGCAGCACTTACCACCACTCCCGCATCCTGGATTAAGTATTCCGCCCCTTTGGGTACCTTGAAACCGGGAGCTCCCGCCAACTTTTTTATGAGTACCGGAGATATTTTCCGCGATTCGTCCGCAGTTCTTACCCATTGGATACAGGGAGAGGCCCATACCGTAAATGAATTGCCCGTGCTCGATGTACGGGGCAGTTACCTGCTTAAATTACCACGCGGTCCCGAATTGCGGGTGAAGGTAGGCGGATCGGCCGCTTCACCAAAAGGGGAATTTTTTGAAAAAGATGGCGAGAAGTGGAAAAGCACGTTTACCGTGCAGGGCAGCCGCCTGGTGTTTACCTTAAAGAAAAAGGAAGCCGATTCCCTCATGCGCTTTGAAGGATTTGCCTTTGCCGACCGCTGGGAAGGTTCGGGCATTCATGCCGATGGTACTGCGTTTTTCTGGAAGGTGATCCCTTCCCAGGCTACTGACACGCTGAAACAGGAGGAAAAACCGGAGCCGTTTCGAAAGCCCGGCACGGTGTGGTATCCCCAAAATGCATATGGTTTTCAGCAGTTGCCCGAAGTGCGCAGTTGCCTTCTGAAAAATGCCACCTTGTGGACAGGTGAGGAGCAAGGCATTCTGAACGGACAGGATATCCTGTTCGTGAACGGGAAAATTGCCAAAATCGGAAAGAACCTCACCGCGCCCAAAGATGCCGAGGTGATGGACTGCACGGGGCTACACGTAACTGCGGGTATCGTGGACGAACACTCGCACATAGGCCTTACCCGCGGGGTGAACGAGGGCGGCACGAACAATTCAGCCGAGGTAAGGATGGGCGATGTCATCAACGCAGATGATATGAACATTTACCGCCATCTCGCGGGCGGGGTAACCACGGTGCAGCAGCTGCATGGTTCTGCCAATCCCATAGGGGGTCAGTCCTCCATCATCAAAATGCGCTGGGGCCGCAGTCCCGAGGAAATGAAGTTTGAAGGAGCCGCCGGATTCATCAAGTTTGCTTTGGGAGAAAATGTGAAGCAGAGCAATTGGGGAGAAGGGTGGCGCTATCCGCAGACCCGCCTCGGGGTGGAAGCCTTTTTCATAGTCCAGTTTTTAAAAGCCAAAGAATACCGGGAACAGCGAAAAAAATACGGGGAAGCCTTACGCCGAGACCTGCGGTTGGAAACGTTGCTCGAAATTTTGGACGGAAAACGGTTTATTTCCTGCCACAGTTATGTGCAGAGTGAAATCAACATGCTTATGAAGGTGGCCGATTCCGTCGGCTTTAAGGTGAACACGTTCACCCATATTCTGGAAGGGTATAAAGTGGCCGATAAGATGAAAGCTCACGGGGCCAGT
>JBIJBG010000237.1:0-3494 GCA_044345355.1 Flavobacteriales bacterium | reverse complement strand
CATGACGAAAAAGCAGAGTGTGGTATCGGTGACACGGTGCGCATAATGGAAACCCGTCCTCTGAGTAAGTTGAAAAATTGGCGTTTAGTTGAAATCGTAGAAAGGGCTAAATAATCATGATCCAGTCAGAATCCAGACTTACAGTAGCAGACAACAGCGGCGCCAAAGAGGTATTGGTTATACGCGTATTGGGCGGTACCCGCAGACGGTATGCCGGATTAGGTGATACGGTAGTAGTTACCGTAAAACATGCCATGCCCACCGGTAACGTAAAAAAAGGACAGGTAACCAAAGCGGTAATCGTAAGGACCAGTAAAGAAGTGCGACGTCCCGACGGATCGTATATCCGTTTTGATGATAATGCAGCGGTTCTTTTGAACAATACGGGAGAAATGCGTGGTACCCGGATTTTTGGTCCGGTGGCCCGTGAACTTCGTGAAAAGCAATTCATGAAAATTGTATCATTGGCACCTGAGGTGCTCTAAACCACAAGCAGGAAAATGAAAGCACACATAAAAAAAGGCGATAAGGTAGTCGTTATTTCCGGCGAACACAAAGGCATGCAGGGTTCTGTATCTTCCGTGGATATCAAAAAAAGCCGGGCTACGGTGGAAGGAGTAAACATGATTTCACGCCACACTAAGCCATCGGCGCAGTCACCCAATGGAGGAATCATCAAGAAAGAAGCTCCTCTGCACCTCAGCAAATTGAAAGTGGTTGATTCGCAGGGAAATCCTACCAGAATAGGGAGAATGACCGATGAAAAATCAGGCAAAACCGTACGCATATCGGTTAAGGCGAAAAAAGAAGGTAAAACATTAATCATTGAGTAATGCACCAGGCCAGATTAAAAGAAAAGTATAAGAATGAAGTGGTTCCTGCTCTGATGCAGCAGTTTCAGTATAAATCAGTAATGCAAGTACCCAAAATCACTAAGATTGTTTTGAATCAGGGTGTTGGCGGAGCCGTTGCAGATAAGCGCCTCATTGATACGGCAGCTGCTGAGATGACCACCATTGCCGGTCAAAAAGCGGTAGCTACGAAATCCAAAAAAGACATCTCAAACTTTAAACTTCGTAAGGGAGTGAATGTTGGTGTTCGCGTAACCCTTCGTGGAGAAAGAATGTATGAATTTTTGGACAGACTTTTATCCATTTCACTTCCCCGTATCCGCGATTTCAAAGGCGTAAACGCTAAAGGATTCGATGGAAGAGGCAACTACAATTTGGGAATCACTGAACAAATCATTTTTCCGGAAATAGATATTGATAAAGTGGCCAAAATAAATGGTATGGACATCACGTTCGTTACTACCGCCCCCAATGACAGTGAAGCTTATGCCCTGTTGAAAGAATTTGGAATGCCTTTTAATAACATTAAGAAATAACGAGAAATGGCAAAAGAATCAGCCAAAGCAAAACAAAGAAAAAGAGAGCGCATGGTAGCTAAATTTGCCGAGAAAAGAGCTGCTCTTAAGGCCGCAGGTGATTATCAAGGGCTTGCCCAGCTTCCTGCAAACTCATCGCCCGTGCGTCTGCACAACCGTTGCAAACTGACCGGCCGTCCCAAAGGTTACATCCGTCAGTTCGGTATTTGCCGTAATCAGTTCCGTGAAATGGCCAATTTCGGTTTAATTCCCGGAGTTAAAAAAGCCAGTTGGTAAACTAAAAATATTAAGGAAATGGATCCTATCGCAGATTTTTTGACGAAAATAAGGAATGCTTCTAAAGCGAACCACCGAGTAGTAGAAGCACCTGCTTCCAACATCAAAAAAGACATCACAAAAATTCTTTTTGATAAAGGCTTTATCGCCAATTATAAGTTTGAAAAAGAAGGGAATCAGGAAAAAATAAAGATTGCCCTTAAGTATCATCCGGTTTCAAAAGAATCCGCCATTAGAAGTATCACACGGGTGAGTACTCCGGGCCTTAGAAAATACAGCAGTGCCGAAGAGCTGCCAAGAGTACTGAACGGATTGGGAATCGCTATCCTTTCAACATCACAGGGTGTTATGTCAGACAAGCGCGCCAGGGAACTGAATGTAGGCGGAGAAGTATTGTGTTACGTGTATTAAACGAATTTTAAAGCAATGTCAAGAATTGGAAAATTGCCGATTACTCTCCCCGCGGGAGTTACTGTAACGGTAAATGAAAATAACGTGGTTTCCGTAAAAGGTCCAAAAGCCGAGCTTAAACAGGCGGTGGATCCTTCCATCAGTGTCAACATTGAAAATGGAAAGATGATTTTGGTTCGCGAGTCGGAGCAAAAAAGACACAAAGCGATGCATGGTTTATACCGGTCATTACTCAGTAACATGGTTACGGGAGTAAGTACCGGATTTAAAACTGAGCAGGAGCTGGTGGGTGTAGGTTATCGTGCCGAGGCTAAAGGCCAACTTTTGGAACTTACATTGGGCTTCTCGCACAATGTTCTATTCGAATTACCCAAAGAGGTATCGGTAGAAACAAAAGCTGAGAAAGGAAAAGCGCCCAGCATTACCCTGAGTAGCCATGACAAACAGTTGTTGGGACAGGTTGCCGCTAAAATAAGATCACTGCGCAAACCTGAGCCATACAAAGGAAAAGGGATTAAGTTTGCTTCTGAAACACTGCGTCGTAAAGCGGGTAAATCGGCGGGTAAATAAATTTATTGTTCAATTCAGCATTCATAAAGAAGTATGTCAGCAGTTAAAAATACCAGACGAAACAAAATCAAAATGCGTATCCGCAAAACAATTGTGGGTACGACGGATCGTCCCCGTGTTTCGGTTTTCAGAAGCAATAAGGAGATCTATGCCCAAATTGTGGATGATTCCAAAGGAGTTACTCTAATCTCCGCTTCTACCCGTGAAAAATCCTTGTCTTCTGCAAAAGGTACCAAAACAGAATTAGCGTCTGCGGTAGGTAAAGCATTAGCAAAGAAAGCACTCGAAGCAGGCATAGAGCATGTAACGTTCGACAGAAACGGCTATCTATACCACGGCCGGGTAAAAGCACTGGCTGATGCGGCTCGTGAAGGAGGACTAAAATTTTAAGCATTTATGGCAACAGCAACAAATACAAAACGCGTAAAGTCGGGCGAAATCGAACTTAAAGACAAATTGGTTGCAATCAATCGAGTAACCAAGGTAACTAAAGGAGGGCGCCATTTCAGCTTCTCTGCCATCGTGGTTGTAGGCAACGAAAACGGCGTGGTAGGTTATGGACTGGGTAAAGCCAATGAGGTTACGGATGCCATCTCAAAGGGTGCAGAGGACGCCAAAAAGAATTTGATCAAAGTCCCGATTTTAAAAGGTACCATTCCTCACGAGCAATCTGCCAAATACGGAGGTGCTCGAGTTTTCCTGAAGCCTGCGGCAAACGGAACGGGTGTAATTGCAGGTGGTGCTATGCGCGCGGTGTTGGAGTCAGTCGGAGTAAAAGACGTATTGGCCAAATCAAAAGGATCGTCCAACCCTCACAACGTGGTAAAAGCCACCTTTGAAGCGTTGGCAC
>JBIJBG010000211.1:0-3953 GCA_044345355.1 Flavobacteriales bacterium | reverse complement strand
CTGCAGCACCACCATGTGGATGCTTCCCCTATAGGCCGCATAGGAAAAGGCAAAGGCCAATTCGTTGAGCAGGGAAGGGCTCAGCGCATTTTTTTTGGCGGGGTTGTTGAGCGTGATGTAAAATACATGATCATCCTCGTGCAGTTTCAGGAAAGCAAAGTGATGCGAATCGAATGAGGCGGTTTGTTCTTTGGAATAATATACCATTTCCGTAATGATTGATTGTTCTATTGTTTGAAGATTTGATTGTTGTATTGTTTCTTCTTTTTCTTAATACTCAATACTTAATACTTAATACTTAATACCTGATACTTATACTATTGTTGAGTTTATCTTGATACCTGCTACTTACTGATCTGCAGCACAATTCTTCCCGCTTCAATGTGTTCACCTTCGGCAACAAAGATGTCCTCTACCGTGCCGTCCTCAGAGGCAAAAAGGGTATTTTCCATTTTCATGGAGGAAAGAATAAGGAGCGATTGCCCATTTTTTACCTGATCGCCTTTTTGCACCAGAATCTTCACTACGGTAGCGGGCATGGGCGATACATAACCGCCCTGTTCTTCGGCTTGGGTTACCTCCGGAAACTTGTTTTTAAGTTCCAGCATGATTTGCGGATGCCTTATCTGGTGGACATAAAATTGATTTTCAACGGCTGAGATCCGAAATGTTTCTTTGATTCCGTTTAATTCCAATTCCAGAGAGCCGTCGGCAAGTAATTCGGGAATGGTAAGGTACAGAGCCCCTTCTACGGTAATCTCCAGTCGGTCTCCACGGAAAACGTATTCGGCGGTGATTTCCCGCTCGCGGAAGGCAAAACAGGCATTCTGAGGCATGTAGAAATTATTTCTCCACCCGTGGGGTAGCGCTTTCAGCATACTGCGGTCCGCTTTTTCGGCCAGACATTTTACCGCTGTGGAAGCCAAAATGGCCTTGTGTAGGGCCTCTTCGGATATGCGGTTGATTTCTTCCTGATGCAGCCTGTTTTCTATAAAATGGGTATCGTAATCGCCCTGCCGGAAATCCTCCCTGTCCAATAGGTCAATCAAGAATTTTTGGTTGGTAGTAAGACCCGAACAAACCGTTTTCTGCAAAGCGTATTTCAGCCTGTTTATGGCTGTCATGCGATCGGATGCATGGGCTATTACCTTGCAGATCATGGGGTCATAATAAATGGAAATTTCTGAGCCTGATTCTACACCGCTGTCATAACGTACACCTTCTGATTCAAAGGGAATCCATTCCTGCACCGTTCCGGAGCCCGGTAAAAATCCGTTACCCGGATCCTCGGCATAAAGCCGACATTCAATGGCATATCCGTTTGCTCTGATGTCTTCCTGTTTTATGGGTAGGGCATGTCCTTCTGCACAGCGGATCTGAAGTTCTACCAAGTCCAGACCCGTTACGGCTTCGGTTACGGGATGCTCTACCTGCAGGCGGGTATTCACCTCCAAAAAATAAAAGGCTTGCTCAAAGAAGATGAATTCCACCGTGCCGGCATTGTCATAGCTCAGCGCCTTGGCTAACCTTACGGCTGCGGCGCCCATTTTTTCGCGGGTTTCGGGGAGTAAAACGGGCGAGGGACTTTCTTCAAAAATTTTCTGGTACCGGCGTTGTACCGTGCATTCCCTTTCCAGCAGATGTACTGCATTTCCATGCTTGTCACCGAATAGCTGAATTTCGATGTGGCGTGCGGAGGGAAAATATTTTTCAATCAACAGTTCGTCGCTGCCGAAAGCACTGAGCGCTTCGCGTTTTGCACTCTGAATGGCTTCGCGTAATGCGGATGATTCCCGCACGATGCGCATCCCTTTGCCTCCGCCTCCGGCTGCCGCTTTCAGCAAAACGGGAAAGCCTATTTTTTCAGCTTCCTGCATCAGCCGTTCTTCACTTTGGTCTTCGCCCTGATAACCGGGGATTACGGGTACTTCATGTGCGCGGGCAATGGCTTTCGCATTGGATTTGGAGCCCATTTGTTCTATGGCCTCCGCAGCAGGTCCCACCCACATGAAACCTTCCTGTACGACTCTTTGGGCAAAGCCGGCATTTTCAGATAAAAAGCCGTATCCCGGATGAATGGCATTGGCTCCCGATCTTCGGGCTGCATCAATCAGTTTATCCTGATTCAGGTAAGAGGCATTGACTTCGCCTGCCCCGATAAAAACGGCCATATCGGCCGACTTTACGTGGGGGGAATGCCGGTCTGCTTCGGAATAAACGGCCACGGACCGTATGCCCGATTTACGGCAGGCACGGATGATGCGGCAGGCAATTTCGCCCCGGTTGGCAATAAGTAAGGTATGTATGGGAGTTATTTGCGCCATGGATATTGGATTTGGAAAGGGTAACATTACATGCGGAAAACGCCGTATTTATTTTCGCTTTGGATGGGTTTGTTATTCACTACCGCCAGACAGAAACCTAAGTAGTTTCTGGTTTCCCGAGGATCAATCACGCAGTCGTCCCACAATTGGGAGGAGGCATACCAGGCATTGGATTGTTTCTCCACTTCGCCCATGAGGTGATTACGCAGCATGGCACCCTGTTCTTCATCATAGGGGATTCCTGCTTTTTCCGTGGCCTGTCGCTGAATCATTTCCATTACGCCGCTCAACTGTTCCGGGCCCATCACCGCAATTTTGGAGTTGGGATAAGAAAACAGAAATCTCGGCTGATAGGCCCTTCCGCTCATGGCGTAATTTCCTGCTCCGTAGCTGGCCCCCACCATAATGGTGATGGCCGGTACTTCGCTGTTGGAAACGGCATTGATGAGCTTGGCTCCGTTCTTGATGATGCCGCCTTCTTCGTATCGTTTACCCACCATGAATCCCGTAATGTTTTGGAGGTAGATGATGGGGGTTAGGTTTCTGTTACAGAGCTGAATAAAATGGGTTCCTTTATTGGCCGATTCGGAGAAGAGTACCCCGTTGTTGGCGATAATTCCGACACGGTATCCGTGCACGGTTGCCCACCCGCAGATAAGTGTATTTCCGTACTCCGGTTTAAATTCCGCAAATTTTGATCCGTCGGTAAAGCGCGCAATGAGCTCGCGCACATCAAACGGCTTTTTGATATCTGCAGAAACCACGCCCAGGATTTCTTCGGTGTCATATACAGGCTCCACGGGCATTTCCTCAGGAACAAAGTGGGTGCGGGGAGGAGCCAGGTTTTCTATGATGTCTCTGGCGAGGCGTATTCCGTGCGTTTCATTCTCCGCCAAAAAATCGCTCACACCCGAAATGCGGCTGTGCATCTCGGCACCTCCCAAAGATTCATCGTCGGTAATTTCATTGGTGGCCATTTTTACCAACGGCGGACCCGCTAAAAAGACCTTAGCATTTCCTTTCACGAAAATGGTGTAATCGCTCATGCCGGGCACGTAGGCGCCCCCTGCCGTGCTGTTTCCGAAAACGATGGAAATACTGGGAATGCCTGCCTTGGAACGTCGCGTAATGTCGCGGAAAATAGCTCCTCCGTAGTTGAAAATTTTGGCCTGTTCAGGCAGGTCGGCCCCGGCAGATTCTACCATGTTCACCACGGGAAGTTCATTTTCAAAAGCAATTTCGCTTAGCCGAAGACTCTTATGAAGCGTGGGCAGATTGATGGCTCCGCCTTTGTTGGTTCCTACGTTGGAAATAATCACCACAAGCCGGTTATGCACCAGACCTATTCCCCCCACCGTGGTGGTGCCACCCTCATTATTTTTGCCGCCGAGACCTGCAAAAGGAAGTAATTCCATGAAAGGGGATCCTTCATCCAACAGCAGCTCAATACGCTGACGGGCCAATCTTTTGCCCTGACTCAGTGCTTTTTCAATATGGCGGTCTTTTCCCTGATAGAGCGATTCCTGCTTTTTTTCTTCCAATCGGGCAATCAGCTCAAGCATCGCTTCCCGATTTTGGGCATATTGGGCCGTATGGCGGTTTACTTTACTTTTTATGGTCTGCATGACT
>JBIJBG010000029.1:0-15639 GCA_044345355.1 Flavobacteriales bacterium | reverse complement strand
TATTTTTTCCTTTAAAAACCAGGTGACGCCAAAATCCACCAGTACCCCGGAGGCACCCACCAAACCAAATTTTAGCAGTATGAGCAAGGTTTCCATCATTAAATGAAGGCCAAATATACCAAATGCCCGCACATGGAAAAGTTCATTCCGGTTTGGCTACCTTTGAACTAAGAACTGGTTTATTTGTTTGGATTTTATGGCTGTATTTTACTTTCACATATTGCTTTGCATCGCCGTTACGGCCTTGTCCTGGTTTATGCACGTGGTGCATTATCCCCTCACTCCCTTCGTAAATGCTTTGCGCTGGAGCGAATATGTAGACAGCCGGCGCCGGGTTACTATCATGGTCACATATCCGCTCATGGCGTTTGAGGCACTCACCGGGTTTACGCTTATGCTGTTGGCCACCCAAAGTCCCTCCTATCCCTACTTGGCCGTATCACTTGGCCTGTTAGTCGCCCTGTTGATATTTACCTTTACCTACCTGAATCCGCAGCTCAAAAAAATCAACGGGCCCGAAGACATTGACGGCCTGTCCCGATTCATGAAACTGCACACGGTACGGGTACTCGGGTGGTCGGCAAGGCTGTTGCTACTCATTTTGATTATTATGGCGGCCGCCTGATGCAAAAAAATACCGCTCCGGATTCCCGAAGCGGCATTCAAAAATAGGCAGTCTTATTCACTATTGCTTAATCAGCTGTACTTCCATGGCGAATTTTACCTCGTCGCCCACCACTACGTGGCCCGCTTCAGTAACCGCGCTCCAGGTAAGGCCAAAGTGGGCACGGCTGATTTTTCCCTTCAGGGAGAAACCGGCCTTGGTATTGCCGTAAGGATCGTTTACCACCTCGGAAAATTCTACCTCTAGGGATACGGGCCGGGTTACTCCCTTGATAGTTAGATCACCATACAACTCAAATTCATCATCGCCCATTTTCTTTGCTCCCGTGCTTTTAAAGATGATGTTGGGAAAATGTTCCGCATCAAAAAAGTCGGCCGATTTTAAATGCCCGTCGCGTTGCTCATTGTGTGTGGTGACGGAGGCCACTTCGGCCGAAAAAGCGGCTTCCACTCCGGAAAACCGGTCATCATCGGCCTGCACGGTGGCTGAATAGCGGGTAAATTCACCGGAAACGGTGGTAATCATCAGGTGTTTCACCTTAAACCCGATGTGGCTGTGGGTTGGGTCTATCACCCAGGTTAACTTGCTCATGTTATTTTGATTTATGATTGATTGATTTGATTAAGGTTGCATGGGAAGTTCCATAACCAGTACAAAGGCATCTTGGTCGACGTGGATAAAAACAGATTCGGTATCCCATACTCCGAATCCGTCGCGGGCATGAAGCGGCTGATCATTAACGGTAAGCGAACCCTCAATCAGGAAAACATACAATCCGTGGCGGGCTGATCGGAACATGTATTTCTCCTGAAATCCCTGTTTAATGCGTCCGAGATAAAAGCGGGCTTCCTGGTAAATCTTCAATCCGGGTTCATCGGAGCCCATGGGAGAGACAATCTGTACCCATTCATTTTCTTTTGAAAAATCAAATGCGGCCTGATCGTATCGGGGTTCTACGGATTTTCGGGAAGGGAAAACCCAAATTTGCAATAACGTGGCCGGCTCAGAAGCACGGGCATTTACCTCACTGTGTAATACGCCGGTACCCGCGCTCATGACCTGCACCTCGCCCGCGGCAATGACTCCTTCATTTCCCATGTCATCGCGATGCCTAAGCGCACCGGATAGCGGAATGCTGATTATTTCCATGTTATCATGGGAATGCATGCCAAACCCCATGCCACCTGCCACCCAATCATCATTGAGTACGCGGAGTACCCCGAAGTGTATTCGCTCCGGGTTATAATAGCCGGCAAAACTGAAGGTGTGATTGGCACAAAGCCATCCGTGATCGGCCTTGCCACGGGAATCGGCTTGATGTAATACTGTTCTCATACGAATATTTTCAAACTAAACGTGGTATTCGGATTTCTTGGATTTGGACACAAACAAGGGTACCTCGGCGAGGGTAAAAAACAAAATTCGGACCGGTCTTTTTTGGGGTTTAAAAACACAAGAGACAAGAAAACTACTTTTACAATTAAATACATACATGTATATACATTTATATATTCAAAAATCAATCCCTACATTTATCCAGCAATTCATTTAGGGCCCAGGCTTCCGCTTCACTAATCGGCAAAGTACGCTCTTCATGCTCCAAAAAGCCTGTCAGTTTTTCTAAAAATTTTTGTCCCTCATTCGTCAGGCACACGAGGGTTTCCCGCCCATCACTTTCAGATCGCTCCCTCCTTATGTATCCCTTTCCCTCCAGCCGGTCCAAAATCCTGGGCACATTGCTGCTCCTTTCAATCATGCGGCTTCTGATGTCCCGCACACAGATGCTTTGGGGAAATTTACCCTTCAGGATACGAAGCACATTGTATTGTTCGGGTGTAATACCGAAAGGCTTCAGCTTGTCGGCAAAATCGCGTTGGATGGCATAGGCCGTGAACAAGATATTCAGGGTAGCCTTATGTTGTTCATTACGAAAATTACCTGTTTGAAGTTCGTATTCAATTTTCACGAGACAAATTTCGTGTATATACATCTATTTGCCAAATTTTTTTTATCTTTTTTCCAAAATAGCTTCATTCATATTCAGCTTTTTTTCGGTTTCAGCCCATTCTTCAGAAGGAACACTTCCATCCGTTATTCCGGCACCCGCAAATAACCGGGCCCAGTTGCGGAAAACCTGCATGCTTCTGAGATTGACGAAAAGTGAGAAATCTCCGTCCGGATTCCAAGGACCCAAAAATCCGCTGTAATATCCCCGTGAATGCTTCTCCTCAGCAAGCAAAAAGGATAACCCTGCTTCTCTGGGCATTCCACCAACCGCAGGCGTCGGATGTAACTTTTGAATCAAACGGCAGAGATTCTCGCCCGATTTCTCGAACCGGGATGCCTCAAAAGACGTCTTGATGTGCTTCAGAGAACCCAGATCCAATACGTCGGGCCCAATCTGCCTTACCTCATTAAAACCGGCCTCCGCAAAAGCTGTACGAATAAAGTCGGTGACAAGTCCTTGTTCCGTTGTTTCCTTTTCCCGCCATCCGTGATGGGATTCATTATGCAAAGTTCCAGCCAATGAAACCGAACGAAAAGTGGATAAATCACCCGAAAGAAACAATTCCGGCGTGGCACCAGCCCAGGTCACTTCCCCGGGGATATGCACAAAAAACACCATGACCTCCGGATAGGCCAGACATGCCTTGTAAAACCAATCAGCCCAATCAAAACTGCAAGACAAAGGAACATGTTTTACCCTGCTGAGTGCCGTTTTTACAAATGCCCCGGAACTGATGGCATCCACCGCTTTACCTACCGATGTTTCAAATTCCAGCTGCGCAGTATCAACCAGATGCTCAGCCGCAGTATCATACATAAACTTCCCAGTAAATGAAACCTCTGAATGAAAACGGTCCGTCGAAAATATGACCCTTGTATCCATGGAAAAAGCCAATACCTTGCCAGTATGATAATAATCAAAGGGTGCCAAAACAAAACAAGCTTCTCTTACATCAGTCAGTCGGGCAGAGAATCCGGGACCGGCGCTTTGAACAAATTGGATTTCCTTCTCACCGGGCAACCGATAAAAGGCAAATGCGTGTTCAAAAGAAGGAATAGATTGCATAAAAAAGCCAGACTACAAAATAAATCAAAAGAAACGGGGTTTTGTTCCCATGAACAGCCGTATCTCATTCTTCAGTATATTCCTGTTTATATCAATAACCATGCAAGCGCAAGAATGGACGCTGTATTTTTCTCTTAATCAGTGGACTGTTGACGAACAGACCGGGCAACTGATTTCGGAAGTCTGCACATCAGAGCGGGGAACAACCTGGGAAGTTGAAGGCCGGGCAGGAAGTTCGGGATCTGAAGCTTATAACTTAGATTTATCGCGCCGAAGGTCCGAAGCCGTGCGTGATTTATTGATTTCTAAAGGATGTACGGCTTCTCAGATTTATCTAACGTTTATCGGGGAAAGCCGGGCATTTCCCAAAAGAGAAATGGCCAAAGACCGTGCGGTTATCCTTCGAAAAAAAAATCAGCTTCCCGTTACCGAAGAGAAAAAGAAAACTGCAGCCAGCCACGCCATCCGGATTCGCGTGTTTGACAGGATTTCAAGACAGCCTTTGGATGCATGGGCAAAAATGGCTGATTCTGCCAGGGCGGTTTCCATTCCGAAAGAGGGATACACGTTTATCACGATAAACAAAACACTGCGTATTTCTTCGCCGGGATACAGAGACTCCACCATTCACCTCAAGACTGAAGAAGAGGTACACTCTGTTTTTTTACTTCCGCAGGAAGTGGATGAACTGATCGTTAGCGAGCGCATCTATTTTTTCCCGAATACGGCCGAAATAGTCCCCGAATCTTTCCGCACCTTGGATTATATCTACAAAAAGCTGGAAAATAAAAAATCGAGTCAGGTGGAGGTTCACGGACATGTCAACTGGCCTGCTTATAATCTAAGCACGATGCAAAAGGACGCCGAAAACCAGCAACTGTCGGAAGCCCGCGCGAACGCAGTAAAAAGAGAACTAATCAGACGGGGATTCCCCGGAGAAAATATATACACCAAAGGATACGGAAACACGAGAATGCTTTTCCCAAATGCCATTTCAGAAGGAGAACAGGCTCAGAACAGAAGGGTAGAGATTTTAATCATGGCTCCGCGATGATGCGGTTTGCTCCAGCGATTAATTCACACAAAAACCAATCCGATAAGCGTATTTAGCGGATGATAACTTTCTTGCGGACAGCCTGATTATCTGCCAGGAAAGCAATGGTATACAAACCCGCGGGAAGATGAGATAAATCCACCTGTTGTTCAACCTGATTAATCCAGCCCGAATGCACCTGCTTGCCGGCGATATCGCATAATGAATATTGTGCCGATTGAATAAGCGGATTAGTCAGCCGCAAAGTAATAAGGCCTTCAGATGGATTCGGATACACGGTAAATGATTCCTGATATACCTCCCAGCTGTCGGTTTCCAAATCAAATACCAAAACCACATTGGACGTGTCGGAGCATCCCACTGAATTCGTCATCACAAGGGAATAACTTCCGTTTGCAGTCGGTGTAATTGTTTGGTTGAGTCCTCCGGGAAGAAGAGGCAGCCCGTTCAAGAGCCATTGGTATGTTTCAAAGCCGCTGTAGTAGGAGGTTAACTGACCACCCACGTAAACAGCACCCGAATTAGGAAACAGTTCAGGAATACCTTCATTCACCGTTACCGTGACATTCTGGGTAATGGTGGCACATCCGCTCAACGTATCCATGATTTTTACTTTGTAGTTGGCCACGTACGGATAAAAACCCGGATCGGGAACTACATACTCATGGGTGTTATTTCCCACCAGCAGAACGGTATCATCCCTAAACCACTCGTAGCTGTAACCGGGATAAACGGAAAGGGTAATGGGCTTGGTAGAGCACATGGTCATAGAACCTGTAGAGGATTGAATTCCCGTAACGGGAGGAAGCGGATATACCACTACCGTATCTGTAGCCGTGTAGGCATTAAATAATTGCTTGATGATGGTAAAATTGCCGGAAACCCCACCGCCACCAAATGTAACGGCAGAAGTAGAAAAATTATAGGTGCCCGGGCCGGGAACCACAAACGAAAATGAACCTCCGTTATCACTGGGAGAACCGAAAGGAGGCCCACCGTCAACCTCGGTAAACTGGATGCTGATGCTCAGGCTGGAAAGGGCAACTCCGAGGTTATTCCAGGTAGGATTCATGTTGCCGTTAATGGTAGGGGATATGAAACTCCCTCCTCCGTGGGTCATTGTAAACTGAAGATCGGCCCCTCCGCTGCTGCATATCAGTTCTTCCACATCGCCGCAAAACCAACCTCCCGTAACCAGGGCCGTCAAGGAATTCAGCGCATGATCAAAAACATTGGTGGTAAGGGACGGGTAATAACTTCCCGGAGTAGAGTACGTTTGAAGGGGAGGGAATTGGGCCGTAGAAGTATTGCCGTTTCCGAAGGTCCACTGGTATTCTGTAATTTGTGGCAGGCCCAAATTCAAAAGGCCTTCAAAATCAACGGTGGCCGAACCGCAGCCAACGGCGGGGGAATAAGAAAAATAGGGATTCCCGCCCGGAGCCGGGTCTATGACCAAAGGCAACACGAATGACTGCGGAACCGTCTGCACTCCGATTATGGTATTTACCGTAGCGGTAACCGAAACGGTGGCATTAAACGTTCCCGGAATGGAGGGGGTTCCGCACACTTTGGCGCAACCCCGCTGCGTATTCGGATCCGAAGTGACTACGTACGTGTTGTTAGGCGAATTGGTTGTCCAGAAAAGACCCTGTGGCATCCCCGTAATTCCATTCACCACGATTTGCTGTAGCGTAACCTGAGTGCCTGAACCGGCATCGGTAAATGTCTGGGGCAGAAAAAACGTTAGATCCTGATCAAAATAAACCCCCTGCATGCCGTTGGGCAAAGCCGCCGGGCAGAGCGTAGGTTGCGTTCCGGTGCAGGTGAGGTTTATGGCACAACCGGGACACTGATTCCCCTGGGCCCAAAAAACAAAAGCAGAACCGCACAGAACTAGGGACAAAGCAACTCGTTTCAACATAGGTTTTCGTTTATGATTCAAAAGCTAAAGTATTTATTTTCCGAATACCCCCTATTTTTTGGGCAAAGGATCCTGAATAATTTTCACGTCGGGCAGGCTGATCTTCAAAATAGCCAGGGTCTTCTGCGGAATGGAATTCCCCCGAATGTCCAGAGTCTGAAGTTTGGTCAGCCATTGCAAACCATCCGGAAGTTCGGTCAAGGCATTGTTTCGCAAACTGAGGTATTCCATCGCCCGGAGTTTGGAAAAGGAGGCAGGCAGTTCCTTTAATTGATTATCGCTTACATCCACATATTTTAATTTAGCCATATACCCAAAAGTAGCGGGCAGGGAATCTAACCGGCAACCCGAACAGACAAACCGTTCCAGACGATCCAGATTCTGCATGGAGGTCGGCAGGCGATGCACCGGCGAATCAAACACCTGAATATCCCGGAGGGAGCGGATGCGGGTAAGCTCTTCCGGCAGACGCAGGGTGTCGCTTTCATTATTGCCGATGCGCAACAATTCCAAATTCCGCAGGTTTTGAATAGACTTTGGCAGCGAATCCAGTTTGGTGTTATATAACTCCAGATATAACAACCCCGAACAGGCTGAAATGGCCGGATGGATATAAATGATTTTATTTCGTTTGGATGACAGGATAAACAAATTAGTCAGCCTGCCCAATTCCTCAGGCAAATCGGCAATTCCGTTATTCTCCAAAACCAGAATCTGCAGGTTGGGCATTTTAGCCAACTTCCTGAGCTGATACCCCAAAAACTGATCTTTGCAGGATAGTTTCAGGACTTTTTTTCCTTTGGATACGGCCTCTTTAAATGTATAATAAACCGGTTGATTCTGCCCTCCGTAATACTGAATGAACTGTTTGTCGTCCGAATTGAAATTGACCTGCGCAGCCGCCGGTATGGACAAACACAAAAGAAGAAATATAGCGCTGATAAACCGCATCGTCATTTACGCAGCTCTGCCCCGAACTGCTTTTCAAAGGCGCTTACGAGGCGGGACATCACCTCTTCGATTGCCTCATCGGTAAGGGTTTTGTCCTCATCGCGCAGAATAAAACTCAGGGCGTAGGATTTTTTTCCCTCAGGCAGATGTTTTCCTTCATACACATCAAACAGGTTGATTTCCTTCAGCAGACGACTCTCCGTTTTCCGTGCCGTCTGTTCCAGCTCGGCGTAGGTAACCGCCTTGTCCAACAGCAAAGCCAAGTCACGGCGCACGTAGGGGAAACGGGGCAATTCCCGGAAACTGATTTTCTCAGATTGGGCCGATTCAAACAACTTGTCGGCAGAAAGTTCTGCATAGAAAACCGCGGCCTTAATATCAAATGCCTTCAGCACATTTCCCGAAAACTGACCGGCCATGCCCAACACACCGCTTCGGCTTCCCTTAATTTCAAAAGCTTCCGAAAACGCGGAATGCTTCACGGATTCAAACGCGATTTTCTCCCGAATTCCCGATTTAAAAAACACCGTTTCCACCGCTTCTTTCACTGTGTGCAGATTAACAGGCCCGGAAGCACCTCTCCAGGATTCGGCCGCTTCGTTTCCGCTGAACCAAAAAGCAAGCATTTCCTGCTCGCGGAAAGGTGCCAGAGGAAATTCCCTGGTGGCATGCACGCCTTCTGCGGTGCGATAGGTTTTTCCGAATTCAAACAACTTTAAATCCAAATTACGGCGGTTAATATTCGCCGCAACAACCATGAGTCCGCTGCCGGCCATGGTTTGCCGCATGATGTCGAGCTCGGCACTGATGGGATTCAGTACCATTACGTCCTCTTTGGGATTCACACCCAACACTTCGCTGTATTTGGAATGAAAGAGCGAATGGGTCAAAATTTCGCGGTAGCCTGAAGAAGCGAGGTGATTTGCCAGCGTAGTATAAAACTGATGCCGGTTTCCCTCACCTTTTTCGGTGGGTTGCTGATAATTTACGGTATCCGGAATGGGCACCCGGTCATATCCGTAAATACGCATCACTTCCTCTACCAAATCAATTTCGCGGGTTACGTCCGTTTTGAACAGCGGAACGCCCACCTGCCAGTTTCCTTGGGTATCGGAAACGACGGAACAGCCGAGTCCTTCCAAAATTTGCTGAACGTCGGCGGCGGGAATCGGCATACCCGATACACGGTCGAGCACGGCGCGACGGAGCAGAATACTTCTGGGGGGAAACGGTTCCGGATAGCTGTCGATAAAACCCGAGGCTATGCGGGCACCGCACAATTCTTTTATCAGCAGGGCCGCACGCTTTGCAGCAAATTCGGTGGCCCCGGGATCAGTTCCCCGTTCAAAACGAAAAGAAGAATCCGTTTTGAGCCCGTGGCGCTTGCCCGACCTGCGGATGACCGAAGGTTCAAATCGCGCACTTTCCAAAAACACCGTGCGCGTAGAAGATGAAACACCCGAATGGGCACCGCCCATGATTCCCGCCATACACAGGGGATTCATGGCATCACAAATCATCAGGTCTTCTGAGGATAATTTTCGTTCAACTCCGTCTAACGAAAGGAAGGTAGTGCCATCAGCACAATTTTTCACAATAATTTTTCCTCCCTGAATTTTTTCCGCATCAAAGGCGTGCAGAGGCTGTCCCGTTTCCAGCAGCACAAAATTGGTAATATCTACCACATTGTTGATGGGCCTTAAACCTGCGGTACGGAGAAATTGCTTCAGCCACTCCGGCGATTCGCCCACCTGCACATCGGTAAGGTAAATTCCTCCGTAACGCCTGCAGGCATCCTTATTTTCGATGGAAATTTGAAAGGGGCAATTCTCTGAGTCGGCAGAAAAGTCATCTACCGAAGGTAAATTCAAGGTAAGTCCCGGTTTCTCCAAAAGGAGTTTGGCCAAAATATCCCTGGCTGCGCCGATGTGTGAAGCGGCATCCGGGCGGTTGGGTGTAATGTTGATTTCAATGGTGTAATCCGAACTCACCCGGAAATAATCTGCCACGACGGTACCCACGGGTACTTCCGTAGGGAGTACCATGATGCCTTCGTGCGAGTGACCCAGGCCTATTTCATCTTCCGCACAGATCATTCCTTCGGACAATTGGCCGCGTATTTTTGATTTCCTGATGGAAAAAGAATCTCCTGAAACGGGATGAATCAACGTGCCTTCCGGAGCTACGATTACTTTCTGCCCGGCTTCCACATTGGCCGCACCGCAGACAATATCCAAAAGGCGACCGGTTCCTATGTCCACCTTGGTGCAGCTCAGGCGGTCGGCATCCGGATGTTTGGATTTTTCCTTCACCTCACCCACCACCAAACCGGCCAACCCGCCGGGAACGCTGTCCAACTTTTCCAGGCCTTCCACTTCCAGCCCGCAGGCGGTAAGTATATCCGCCATCTCCTGCGGGGTAAGGGGAACGGGAATCAGTTTGCTGAGGTAGTTATAGGAAAGTTTCATCCGTGAAGCAAAATAAACCACAAAAATAAGATTCCGGGCGGTAGTTCATGCCCCTTGCCGGCAATTGCTTTATTTTGCATCAAAATAAGCGCGTTACCCACCATTGAAAACCGAAACGGGCACCGATATACACAAAGCCGCCGACATCCTCCGAAACGGCGGATTGGTGGCCATTCCCACCGAAACGGTGTATGGGCTTGCCGCCGATGCGCTGAATCCGGAAGCTGTTTTGCGCATTTTCCGCGTGAAAAAACGCCCTGATTTTGATCCGCTCATCGTGCATGCCGCTTCCGCTGAACAGGCCTTTCAATGGGCCGCAGAAATACCTGAAAAGGCACTCAGACTGGCAGAGGCATTCTGGCCGGGACCGCTCACACTGGTATTACCCAAAAAAGCGCAGATTCCGATTGAGGTAACTTCCGGATTAAATACCGTGGGACTGCGTGTGCCCGATCATCCGCTTACCCTGGCCCTGCTCCGCGAAATACATTTTCCGCTGGCCGCTCCAAGCGCCAATCCGTTCGGTTACATCAGCCCCACGGAAGCCGATCATGTAAACCAAAACCTAGGTGGAGAAATGGACTACATTTTAGATGGAGGGCCCTGTAAGAAGGGCATTGAAAGCACCATCATCGGATTTGAAGAAAATGAACCGGTGTTATACAGGCTGGGCAGTTTACCCGTGGAAGAAATAGAACGCATTGCCGGACCGGTCCACAGAAAGCTGAACCTGTCTTCAGACCCCCAGGCCCCGGGACAGTTGGCTTCACATTATTCCCCTGAAAAAAAAATCGTGTTATGGGATAATAACAATCCGGCTCCCAAAGGCTCCTTCTGCCTCATTACTTTCGGCAATTCCCTTTCTTTTCTCCGGGAATCGGCATATCAAATTTTATCCCTTTCAGAAGAAGGCAACCTGACCGAAGCCGCACGAAAATTGTATGGTCTGCTGAGGAAGGCAGACCGTTTGCCCTGCGATTACCTCATTACATCACTCCTACCGGAAGGGCCGCTTTCGGATGCCATCAACGACCGGCTGAAAAGGGCCGCACACCAAGAAAAACAAAACAGACATGAATAAAAGAAACCTCCTGATCGGCGTTATTTCGGGCCTGCTTCTTTCGCTCGGGTTTTTGGGCCCGCTTTTACATTTTGATTTCTCAGAGGCGGACTCTGCTCAGGGGGAGCAACTCGGTTACGGTCTCATGATGCTGTCTTCCTTGGGCGCGTTGACTGCCATGTTTTTCAGCAGAAGAAAAAATCCCGAAATCGGATTTACGGCACTCATCAAACAGGGCCTCTTTACGCTGGTAATTACCGTACTGGTCTTTTACACCGCAAACGTGTTGTTCTATTCCGTTATACGGCCTGATTTTCTCAGCCAATTTTACGATGCGTTTGCCCTGCAAAAAGCCGAACGGATTCCGGATGCCGCAAAAAAGGCGGAGTACTTGGCCGGCATGGAAAAAGACAGGCATCTTTACACCAATGCATTCCTATACGGAGGCATCATGGCCGCCACGGTGTTCTTCATCAGCCTCATGCCCATTGCCATTTTCGGCTATCTGATTTTCCGCCTGAGCCGGAGAAAAAAAATACAAAACACGCCTAATTAATCGCTCGCATGAACCGACAATTGGTCTTTCTCTTTACCGCACTTTGGCTTTTTGTAACGGCTGCCTCGTGGGCACAACCTCAACGCACACCCGCTGACGCCGCCTACAAGCACATGTACCATCTGCGTGCTGAAAATTACGACCCTGCAAAAGCGGCACAGACCCTTTACGGAGCGCCGGCAGAGGAAGCCGGCAGAATGGCCGAGCAACTGAAACGCATTCTGGATGCCTATGGTATTAATGTAGACACCAACAAAATCAGCAACAATCCCGCATTTGTAGATTCTGTTTCAGGGAAACACATTCATTATCCTTACGAAACACATAAGGAAATCTACCTGCAGAAAGTGGGGAATCAATGGTATTATTCACCGCAGACCGTATCCAAAATCCCGGACATGTACCGCAAGGTTTTTCCCGCAGGAAGTGAAACTATTTCGCACCTATTGAAAAAAATGGGCGGCACGGGCAGTTTCTGGGAGTTGGAACATTGGCAGTGGCTTGGTATAGGCTTCATTTTGTTATCGGCTTTGGCCTGTTATTTCCTCATCAACTTTCCCGCAGTTAAGTTGGCCTTGGCCCTCACCCGAAAGCGGGTGATACAAACCGATGAAAATACAAAAACGGTCCGTTCGCTGGCGCGTATGTTCAGCCTGCTCCTTGTGGTACGGCTTGTGCGCCTGCTCTATCCCATGTTGCTTTTGCCGGTGGAATTCAATTCCCTGATTCTCCTTGCAACGGGCATAACCGAATTGATATTTCTGGGTTATCTGTTATATCGCCTCGCTGATGTGGTTTCTCTAGCTGCATCCAAAATTGCCGCGGGTACCGCCGGAACTATGGACGATCAGATTGTTCCATTAGCGCGTAAGCTGGCGAAGGCCGTCATTCTCATTTCCATTTTTTTGCTGATTTTAGGCCAAACCGGAGTAAACCTTACCGCCCTGTTGGCGGGCTTATCCATAGGCGGACTTGCCTTAGCCTTTGCGGCACAGGATACGGTGCGCAACGTATTTGGGTCGCTCATGCTCCTGGTGGACCGCACCTTTCAGGTGGGCGACCATGTACTCATTCCCTCTATTGACAATATTGAAGGAACCGTGGAAGAGGTCGGACTGAGAAGTACACGCATCCGTACGTTCGACAATTCGCTCATCATGGTGCCCAACGGCAAGTTGGCCGATGCGGCGATAAATAACTTAGGTCTTCGCAACATGCACCGGTATCGGTTCCACATCGGAGTTACCTACGATACGCCTCCTCAAATAATCGAACAATTTGTATTCGGAATCCGCGAAGTGATGGAGTGTCAACCACTCATCAATCAGGATACGGTAATGGTTCATTTTTATGCCTTCGGAGCTTCCTCGCTGGATATTCGTTGTTCCTGCTATTTCGACACCAATGATTTCAGAGAAGAATTAAATGCCCGCCATAACCTTATGGTGGATATCGTGCGTCTGGCTTCACTTACAGGTATACGCTTTGCGTACCCTACCACCACGGTACATGTGGAAGATTTTCCGGGACATACACCAATCAGTCGTTCCGAGGCAGCAGATCCTTCGGAGCTTAAAAATCGGATCATCCGATTCACCGACCAGGTTCGTAAGGAACGAAATGCACCCAAACTCGAAAACAGCGAAAATATGGATTAGCTAACCTGAGAATGATTAGCTTTAATTTTTGAGAAAAATAAAAATCACATCGCCTAAAAGTATTTCAATGAAAAGAGCATCAATTCTAGTATTCATCTTTCTCAGTTTTGCGTTTAATACCAAAGCTCAGCCATTCGATTCGGCCTTGGCGGACAAATTGCAAAACATACTAGACAGCATGTGCACAACGGCCAACATAAAAGGCATTTCTGCCTGTGTGATTTATCCGGGGTTGGGAACCTGGAACGGAGTAAGCGGTATCTCCCATCCCGGAGTGCCCATCACCTCGGATATGGAATTCGGCATAGCGAGCAATACGAAGTTGTTTACCGCCGTGCTTATTTTAAAATTAGCCGAAAACAATCTGATCGGACTTGATGATTCGCTGCATGAATACCTGCCCGTATATACCAACATCAACCCGAACATCACGATACGGCAATTACTCAACCATACCAGCGGCCTGGATGATGTAACCAATGTGCCCGGTTATCCGGATTCCATGCTCACGAATCCCAACCGCATATTCACTCCTCAGGAATTGCTGACCTGGGCAGGCCCTCCCCTCTTTGCGCCCGGCACCGGATGGAGTTATTGCAACACCAATTACCTGCTGGCGGGACTCATCGCAGAAAGCGTAACGGGCCAAAGCTACAGCCAACTGCTGCGCGACAGCATTTTAAATCCCCTGCAGATGGACAGCACCTTTCTTGCCGTGTATGAGCCCATTCTCTTCCCGGTAGCGCAGCCCTGGCAGGCCGGCGTGAATAACCATTCCATACCCAGAACTTCGGTAAACAGCGCCGCATGGGCTGCCGGAGCCATGTATTCCACGGCGGGTGAAATGGCACGATGGTATGAAGCCCTGCTGAATGGACAAGTTTTACACCCAAATTCCATGCAGGAATTGACCACCTTCGTGGGCTCGGGAAATTACGGCATGGGCATTGCAGGCACTACCATCATCGGCAGAACCGTGTGGTGTCACGGGGGCCAGATCTGGGGAGGTTATAATTCCTCTATGATGTATGACACTGCCTCTGGAATAATCATCAGCGTGTACATCAACCAACTTCCCGGACAGGCGTTTCAAATTGCTGTTCAGCTGCTTACCGCCATGGTCAATCACCCGGTGGACATCGGCGAAAACCTAAAAAATGGCATCGGAATTTCCGTTTTCCCGAATCCTGCAGATGGGTACGTGTATGTGCGTTTGCCCGATAACGAAACCGGTCAGGTTCCTTTTACCCTTTCCGATGAAACGGGAAAGCACCTGCTGAGCGGAAACATAACAGAAAAAGAACAGCGTATTTCACTCACGGAATATCCCCGCGGAATCTACTTTATAACACTTACCGAAGGCACTAAACAAACTACGCTGAAAATAATCAGACAGTAAAAAACATGATTTTTTGGCAGATACAAATCATATGATGCAACTTAAAAAACAGTACTTTCTCTCTGCCTTGCTCGGATTAGGTTCTTTTTTCATAAGCCGGGAAACCTATTCTCAGCAAGATATTTATGACAGCCTGAACGTAAACGGCATTTGGCGAACGTACAATATTCATTTGCCCGCGGGATATAACCCTGCCCTTTCTTATCCTTTAGTGCTGGGTTTTCACGGAGGCCAACAGGTGGCCACGAGTGACCAAGGCTGGACGGTTTTCGCTTATCAAAGTGAATTATCACAAAAAGCCGATAACTCAGAATTTATCGTGGTTTATCCCGAAGGACTTGTAATCAATCAAAACCGAAGCTGGAATGCAGGTAACTGCTGTCCGCCCGCCATGAACCAAGGTTACGATGACGTGGGTTTTGTGGATGTACTGCTCAACCGCCTTTTTACAGATTATCCGATAGACACAACAAGAGTTTATGCCACTGGATCCTCCAACGGCGGGATGCTCTGTTACCGATTGGCGTGTGAATTGAGTAACCGCATAGCGGCTATTGCCCCGAATGCCTGTTCGCACATGTACTATCCATGCAATCCTGCGCGGGCAGTGCCGGTCATCAGTTTTCACTCCAAAGCAGACCCCATCGTTTTTTACGAAGGAGGAACGGGCGGAAGTCCTCTATTGGGTACTATTTTTTTTCCTTCACAGGACAGCACATTAAGCTATTGGAGCCAATTGAATGGATGCGTAAGCCGAGATACCGTTATTCAAGGCAACGGTACAAATTTTGATTTCATCAGGCTGAATTCGTGCGACTGCGGGGTGGAAATTCATCACTATGCCACGACGGACGGAAGCCACAGCTGGCCCGGA
>JBIJBG010000040.1:0-12628 GCA_044345355.1 Flavobacteriales bacterium | reverse complement strand
GTAGTAATTGCCGCTTTCTAAAATGATCTGTTTGGCAATTACCTGAGGTTTCATTTTCATTTTACCCCGGTAGGGGAACAGAAACCCGTCGTATCGTATGGTATCGGTGTAAGGATCCGTATTAGCCGGGTTATAATCTGCATCAATGATGATGTTCCGAATTTCCGCCGGACGGTGTTGCCTGATTTGAATGAGAGAATCGCCGGCCTTCACATTGAAATCCGGTTCGGAAATACGCAAGGTCAGTTTTACCCCATGGTTTGTCAATCCGGTATCTGCCTCAAAATCAATATTCTCTTTGTTAAAAAAGTAAAATCCTTTTTTTCGTAAGAAACGGGTTATTTTATCCCGCTCCTCATCGAGTGTGTTTAGGTTAAACCTCATTCCCTCCTGCAGCAGTGATTGTTGTTTCCAGTCTTTCAGGGTGGATTTCAGTGCTGGGTTTTCCGGAATTTCCATAGCGATTTCCCTGACCAGATAGGGCGCCCCTCGGTTCACGAGGTAATAAATCCTTGCCTTTCTTTTTTTATTGATGATGGATGAATCTCTCACGGTGCCTTGGAAGTATCCGTTATTGAAAAGGAAGTTATTCAAATTTTCTATCGTCTTATTGTTTTCTTCTTCCGAGAACAGCACGGGTGCTTCACCGAATTGAAAAAAACGTTCCGTAATGGTGTTCCGCTGTTTGATATTGGGCTTTTTGCCTTCGGCCAGCCTGGCCGAATTTTTAGCCTCCCGCACACTGTCTAAGTAAGCTCTTCTCCGGTGCATTTTTTCCGTGTTGATCAGGTTGTAAATCTGAAGCCGGAGCCTGATGAGACCAAGTAATTTTTTGTTGGGTTTGGTAAGCACAAAATCCCTGATATCATCGCGCGCTTGGTATTGCCCTTCCTGGATCACCTTTTTTTTCACCAGCAGCGATTCATTTTTGCCTACTTTCCTAAGCGGGCTGCAGGAAATGAGCATCCATAGAAACAGCGCAAAAATGGGCAGAATCGTTCTATTACGGTTCATACGGACAAAAGTACTTTATTTATCTTGTGCTCTGTGTTGTTTTGAAAAACCCATTTATTGATTCTTTCCTTGTTTTTTTATTCCAGCTAATTTTCGTTTAATTTCACCACCGAAAAAATAACAACAATGACTATTTCCGAACAAGTAAATGAACAGATAAAGAAGGCCATGCTGGCTAAGGATTCCGTGCGCCTTTCCGCCTTGCGGGCCATAAAATCGGCCGTGTTATTGGAGCAGACTTCGGGCAAGGGAACCGAACTCTCGGATGAGGCATTTTTAAAAATCATCCAGAAAATGGTGAAGCAAAGACAGGACAGCTTAGCTATCTATGAAAGTCAAAACCGATTCGATCTGGCTAAGGAAGAGGCCGACCAACTGGCAGTCGTTCAAGAGTTTTTACCACCACAGATGGAGGACGGTGAGCTGGAGAAGAAACTTAGTCAGTTGCTTGTGGCAAATCAAATTCAATCTGCAGAACAATTTGGAAAAGCCATGGGTCTGGCATCAAAAGAATTAGCCGGAAGGGTAGATAATAAACGGATTTCGGAAGTGCTGAAGAAACTTTTGCAGCCCTGAAGGTGTTAATTGAATCCGTTTAATTGTTTTATCTTTCGCCCCCAAATCACCGAGTATGCCCAAAAATTTAGTCATCGTGGAGTCCCCGGCCAAGGCCAAAACCATAGAAGGATTTCTTGGAAAAGACTTCGTGGTAAAATCCAGCTACGGCCACGTGCGAGATCTTTCAGAGAAAGGCATTTCGGTAGATATTCATAACGGATTTTTGCCCAAATATGAAGTTACCTCGGACAAGGAAAAGGTGATTGCCGAATTGAAAAAATTGGCTTCGGGCAGTGAAACGGTCTGGCTCGCTTCCGATGAGGACCGCGAGGGAGAAGCCATTGCCTGGCATTTGTATGAAACGCTTAAACTAAAGCCTGAAAATACGAGACGGATAGTTTTTAACGAAATTACCAAAAAAGCCATCCTCTCAGCCATCGAAAGGCCCCGTGGGATTGACGTAAATCTGGTTAATGCCCAACAGGCCAGAAGAGTACTCGACCGCCTCGTCGGCTATGAGATATCCCCCGTACTTTGGAAAAAAGTAAAACCCAGCCTTTCCGCAGGCAGAGTTCAGTCCGTGGCGGTAAGGCTCATCGCTGAAAGAGAAAAAGAGCGCGATGCTCATAAAACGGCTTCTTATTTTAAAGTTTCTGCCAAATTTTCGGAAGGGAAAGCCACCTTTCGAGCGGATTGCAACGCCCGGTTTGAAACAGAGAAGTCCGCAGATGGCTTTTTGGAAACCTGCATCGGTAAAACCTTTTCGGTGAGCAAGGTAGAGGTAAAACCTTCCAAACGGACTCCTGCAGCTCCCTTTACTACTTCCACCCTTCAGCAGGAAGCGGGTCGGAAACTGGGTTACTCCGTACAGCGCACCATGCAGCTCGCCCAGCGGCTTTACGAGGAAGGAAAAATTACCTATATGCGTACCGATTCCGTGAACCTTTCCGAAACGGCCATTACTGAAGCGGCAGAGCAGATTAAATCCAGTTTTGGAGAAGATTATCTGCAACCGCGCAAATTCACCACCAAAAGCAAAGGAGCTCAGGAAGCGCATGAAGCCATTCGCCCTACCTACTTTTCCAAACAGGTGGTTTCCACGGATTCATCCGCCCAAAAATTATATGAACTGATCTGGAAGCGCACCCTGGCCTCGCAAATGGCCGATGCGCGTATTGAGCGTACCCTGGTGGATATTACCGCCTCAGGCGTAAGCGAAAAATTTGTGGCCGAAGGGGAGGTTATCCGATTCGACGGTTTCTTGAAGTTGTACATGGAGTCTAAGGAAGAGGATGAAACAGCGGAGGATCCAGGCTCGGGAGACCAGAATTTGCCGGCTCTGAAAAGCGGCATTCTGCTGGATACCCTCGAAATTAAAGCCTTGGAGCGTTTTACTTCTCCGCCTGCCCGTTACACGGAAGCCGGTTTGGTTAAAAAATTGGAAGAGCTCGGGATAGGCCGTCCATCCACTTACGCGCCAACCATAAGTACCATTCAGAAGAGGGGATATGTGGAAAAGAAAGAAGTGGAGGGCGTGAAAAGAAATTATCGGATACTCACCTTAACGGGAAATTCCATTCAACGGGAAACCAAACAGGAAACCACGGGTGCCGAGAAGGGCAAGCTTTCACCCACTGATATAGGTATTTTGGTTACCGATTTTCTGATGGAGAATTTTCAGCAGATCATGGATTACCATTTCACGGCTAAGGTGGAAAAAGAGTTTGATGATATCGCCGAAGGCAGTTTGGAGTGGAATAAAATGATAGAGTCATTTTATGGTCCGTTTCATGATTCGGTAGAATTTACCGAAAAAAATGCCGAACGAACCCGCGGAAAACGCCTGTTGGGTATAGATCCGGCATCAGGAAAAAATGTATTTGTTTTGGTTGGCCGTTTCGGCCCCATGGCGCAGATAGGGGAGGCAGAAGATGAGGAAAAGCCCCGTTTTGCGACGCTCAAATCAAATCAAAGTATTCAGACCATTTCGCTGGAAGATGCTTTGAATTTATTTAAACTGCCTTTTTCTCTGGGCGAATTCGAGGGGAAAGAAATGACCGTCGGGGCAGGTAAATATGGTCCTTATCTGAAGTGGGGTGAACAATATGTTTCCCTTCCGAAAGGTGAAGATCCCCTGGCGGTAGATAAAGAAAGGGCTTTGGAGCTAATCCGCTTAAAACAGCAGACTGATGCGCCGGTTGCCCAGTTCAGGGGCCTTCCCGTTACCAAAGGCAAGGGGCGTTTCGGGCCTTTTATTAAGTGGGATAATCTGTTTATCAATGTACCAAAAGCCTATAATTTTGATACACTCAGTCTCACCGAAATTGAAACGCTCATCGGCCAGAAACTGGAAAAGGAGGCAAACCGTTTCCTGAAGCAGTGGCCTGAAGAAAAGATCTCAATAGAAAACGGCCGATGGGGTCCGTTCATCCGCTTCGGCAAAAAAATGCTCAAAATTCTTCCCTCGGAGGATAAAACAAAATATACGCCCGAACAGCTTCAGGATATTGATTTGAGCGAAATAAAGCGGATGATTGAGGCTCAGGAGCCGGATGCATTCGGTAAAAAAGCTAAAGAACCGACAGGTTCCAAAACAGCATCAAAAAAGAAAAGTGCCGGAGCCAAAAAGACAACGGCTAAGAAAACGGGAGTAAAAACTGCAAAAAGCAAATAAAAACGGATGGATTACCTTTCGTTATTTCAGCCCATACCCGATGAGATAGTCCCGGAGGAATTTAACCGGGAACAATTGGGGTCTTCCATTCAGGCATTTACCTCAAAAACAGGATTTCCTGATAATCAGGGGGGGAAATCACCCGACTTTGTGCTGATCGGAGCCAACCTTTACGGTTTTCTCCCTCCCGAGAATAAATCAGTTCATGTTCCTGATGCGGTGAGGCGGCATTTGTACGCCTTATTCACGGGAACATTTCGTCACGTGCATATTGCTGATTGGGGTAACATCCGTTCTTCCGGTGATGAGGGGGAGAATAAGCAAAAGGTAGTAGAGGCGCTCCGTCTTGCCTTGGAACAACGGAGCATTCCCATACTTTTGGGCGGAAGTCAGGAGCTAACGGCATTAAATTATTTGGCGTATAAAGAATTGAAGCGTTATTTTAATCTGCTGGGTTTCGATCCGAAAGCAGATTTGAATCTCAATGCAGGTGCCGATTTTTTTTCTGATTACCTGAATCCGATTGTTTTTGATGCCGACAGCTACCTGTTTAATTATGGGTTGGTCGGTTATCAAAATTACCTCGTGGCTCCTTCCATTGTGGAAACTATGGATCGATTGTTTTTTGAGCTGCTTCGGCTGGGCGATGTTCGTCAGAATCCGGAGATTGCCGAACCCGTGATTAGGGACGCCGATTGTATTTCATTGGATATGGGTAGTATCAAAGCTTCCGATGCTCCTTAGGCACTGCATCCTGAACCCAACGGTTTTCGCGCCGAGGAAATATGCAAAATGGCACGGTATTGTGGGATGAATAAAAAGTTGTCTTCGTTCGGGCTGTATAATATCTCTCCGTCTCATCCCTGTGAAAGAACTTCACGCCTGGGTGCGGAGATTATCTGGCACGTATTGGATGGCTTTTATAACCGGGTGGACGAATCGGCAGACTTTACTTCTTCTCAGTTTTTACGCTATGATGTGTCTTCTCCGGAAATGGCTTTTGATATCCGTTTTTATAAGAACCGGCTTACCGGTCGCTGGTGGATCAGCCTGCCTTTGAATGAAGAAGGCGAAATTAAATACGGATTCAGGGAGTATATAGTGCCCTGTTCAGAACAGGATTATTTGGAGGCGTTGCAAGGGGAAATACCGGAAAGGTGGTTGAAAGCCGAAAAAAAACTTAATTTTAAATAGTTGATTTACAATAAATTGCCATACTTATTAACTGATTTATAAACATTTTTAAGATTTTAGTTTGGAATTGTACGAAAAATTATTCCATATATTTACGACTTAAATTAAGTGTGTTATATACATTCTGACGAAACTATACTCTACACATATATGAAGATAAGGGCTTTACTTTTAAGCAGTTTTATTCTGGCATTCGTTTTGGGTGTGAAAGCACAGCAGGATCCCCAGTTTACCCAGTTTTACTTTAATAAGTTGATGATTAATCCGGCCACGGCGGGATATCATGATAATATTTGCGTGAATTTGTTCAACAGATACCAATGGACTGGTTTTGAGCGGGCACCGCTTACCAATCAATTGTCTGTTGACGCCAATTTGAAAACCTTTACCAAGCATGACATAGGTGTTGGCCTTACCATATTTAATGATAACATCGGCTTTTTTAATACCACAGGTTTACGCGCGGCAGGTGCTTACCGTTTCAAACTCGGCCCCGGACGCCTGGGAGTGGGCTTAGATCTGGGTTTCCAAAACATGATTGTGAACGGTGCCCAGTGGGTAGGTCCGCAGACCAATGATCCGTTATTTGATCCTTCACTCCCGCTCACCGGTTCTTCCATGGTATTTGATGCCGGTCTCGGTGTATTTTACCATACCCCACGTTGGTATGCCGGCATTTCAGCCAAACAACTCCCCGGCATGCGCTTCAAAGATTTCTCCTACCGCGCCGCCCGTCACATGTTCTTCATGGGTGGCTACACATTTAAAGGAATAGGCGGCAACCCGAATATCGATCTGAATCCGAATGCCATCATCAAAACTGATTTGGCTACCGTTTCATTTGATGTGAATCTTAACGTGATTATAAAAGAAAAATATTGGGCAGGTTTGGCCTATCGTTTTCAGGATGCCGTGGCACTTAACCTCGGTATGGTTTTATGGCAGACTGATCAACATGCTTTCACTGCCGGCTACTCTTACGATTTGACCACATCACGTTTATTGAAGTTTTCTTACGGCTCACATGAGCTTTTCCTACGTTATTGTTTCAAAATGGCACTGCCCCCCATGGGTGGCGGTTTCCGTGTGCGTGACCTCGATTCCAAACGCGACTGGTAACTCTTGATTAATATTTTTTAAGGATTAAGCAACACCTCATAAATAAGATTCCGAATAAAAGGAACGTTTCTTACTCAAGAAAAAGGAAGACATGAAAAATCACAATGTAAAAAAGTTGGCCGTTCTTGGTGCCTTAGCAATTCTTTTTGCCGGCTGTAACAATGGGAATATGGGTCAGCTTGTGGGTGTACCCAACCGTCCGTCCTGGTATCAGCCGGATCCATTTGGAACCGTCTACCTCCCGATGGGAAGTTTTAATATGGGGCCTTCTGATCAGGATGTACCCGGAAATTTCACATCGCAGTCCAAAACGGTTTCCGTGCAGGCCTTTTACATGGATCAGACTGAAATTACCAATAATGAGTACAGGCAGTTCGTAGAACATGTTAAAGATTCCATAGCACGCCGTCTGCTCGGAGACAATGGTTTGGATGCCGATTTCTTCATTGCCGAGGAAGAATACGAAGACTGGAATATTGCGGTGGGAACTCCCGACCCTCAGGTATTGAATTACCGCACCAAAATACGTTGGTTCGAAACCGAACAGGCGGAAATTTTAGAGGAAATGTATTACCAGCCCAACGAACGCTTTTACGGTGCCAGGGAAATAGATACACGTAAATTGATTTATGACTACTATTGGATCGACTACAAAGCCGCTGCCAATAATCGTCCCCAAGGTCTTAAAGACCGTTCCGTATTCATCCGTAAGGATAAAGTAGCCGTATATCCCGATACATTGGTATGGATTGCCGACTTTACCTATTCCTATAATGAGCCGCTTACCAAAATGTATTTCTGGCACCCGGCCTATGATGATTACCCGGTAGTGGGTATCAACTGGAAACAGGCCAATGCATTTTCTATCTGGAGAACAAATTTGATGAACTCATTTTTGCGTTCCCGTGAGGATTTCCCCGTACACGATTTTCGTCTTCCAACGGAGGCTGAGTGGGAGTATGCGGCACGCGGTGGTTTGGATTTGAATCCTTACCCCTGGGGCGGTCCGTATATCCGGAATTCGAAAGGATGTTTTCTCGGAAACTTTAAACCTCTCCGAGGAAATTATATCGATGACGGCGGTTTCCATACCGTGCCTGCCATCTCCTACAATCCCAATAATTACGGATTGTATTGCATGGCAGGAAATGTCTCCGAATGGTGTCGTGATGCATTCGAAGAGTCGGCTTACAGCTTTTCTCATGATCTGAACCCCGATCTGTATTACGAAGCAAAAGACGCCGCCGATGGAGGTGTTCCCGCTTTGCGCAGAAAAGTAATCCGCGGTGGTTCCTGGAAGGATATAGGGTTCTACATGCAGGTTTCTTCACGGGCCTATGAGTATCAGGATTCCTCCAAAAGCTACATCGGATTCCGTTGTGTACAAACCTTTATGGGTAGGGCCAAAGAGGACTACAAATAATTATACTCGACAGATTCCGTATTTTTATTTTTTAACTAAATACAGAATTAGTTCACATTTGTATACTGCTAAATACGCTAATTTAGCCTTGATTTAAGTGTAAATTAAAATTAAACAAACAAACAAACAAAAAGAAGACCTATGAAATTCCTGCACACAAAAAAGGGAAAAATTGTAATGAACTTCATCTACGGGATGGGGGCAGCCGTTGTAATTGTCGGGGCTTGGGCAAAAATCCTTCACCTACCCATCGCCAACGTGATGATTACCGTGGGATTGTTGACTGAAGCCGCCATTTTCGCCATTTCTTCGTTTGATCCTCCAGCTGAAGATTTGGACTGGTCTTTGGTTTATCCTGAATTGGCCGGTTTGCCCGCCGAAGATGGTAAAGGAGGACGCGGATCTTCTTTGGTAATCAAAGATTCCGTAACTCAAGAATTAGATAAAATGTTGGCCGAGGCCAAAATAGGTCCTGAATTATTAGAAAGTCTCTCTGCTGGTATGAACCGATTGAGTGAAAATACCACTAAATTAGCTGACATTACGGACGCTTCCGTAGCCACGGAAGGCTATGTGAAAAGTGTTTCTAATGCCGGTGCTACTGTTGACCGTCTCGCCGAATCTTATGTGAAGGCAGCTGAGTCTCTTACCATTATGTCAGTATCTAACCAGGATGGTCAAAGCTATGGTGAACAACTTCAGCGCGTATCTAAAAATCTTTCTGCCTTAAATAATGTGTATGAGTTGCAGCTTCAAGGTTCACAGGATTATCTTGAGGCAACCTCCAAAGTGTACAGTAATATTGCCGAACTGCTCACCAATCTTGGGGCATCTGTAGATGATACCAAACGATTCAAAACGGAAATTTCCAAGTTGGGCGACAACTTGTCTGCTTTGAACACCGTATATGGCAATATGTTGGCGGCTATGAATATACGCCCGCAGGGTGCATAATCTATTCTCAAATTTAATTTAAAGGAGATTAAACCATGGCAGGAGGAGGGAAGCTATCACCCCGGCAGAAGATGATTAACATGATGTACCTCGTGTTAACCGCACTTCTTGCCCTTAACGTATCTAAAGAAATTCTCGATGCTTTTGTAGTTGTGAATGAAGGTATGTTGATTCAGAAAACCAATATTGAGAAAAATAACGGACGTATATACGGGGACTTTGAACAACAAAAAATGCTCTACAAAGAGAATTTTGACCGCATCAAGCCCTATTATGAAAACGCCCAATTGCTTCGTAAGATGTCCAATGAATTAGTTGAATACATTGAGGACATGAAAGCTGAACTTATCTCTCAGGCTGAACAAATTGCCAAAGATGAAGTAAAAGCAAAAGGTCTTACAGCAAAAGATGTATCTAAATTGGATGATTATGATATTCCTACCTATTTTTTCGGAACAGACGATCCGGCTAAACCGGCTCGTGGCGAAGGGAAAGCGGCGGAATTGAAAAAGAAAATCGGAGAGTTTCGCACAAAATTGTTGAGTAAACAGTTTTTTGATAAGATATCCGATACGTCTAGGGTTAAGTTGAATTTGGATACGGAAGATCCCATTGATTACAAGGACGCTACCAAGGCCAAAAAGCCCTGGGAGATGTTTTACTTTTATCATCTTCCCATGCCGGCGGCACTTACCGAATTAACCAAATGGCAAAACAACGTGCGCGCTGCAGAAGGAGCCGTTTTGGGTTATTTGTACGATAAAATCAGTGCAAGTTCTTACAAATTCGATGCGATTAAGGCCGCTATCATTCCTAAGTCTAATGTGGTGTTTGCCGGCAATCAGTTTGAGGCTGAAATTTTTCTTGCCGCCTACAACACAAGTGAAACCCAACCCATTTATGTGGGAGGCAGTTCCGTGACCGAATACATAGACGGACGTGGTATCTACAAAGTGACCGCCTCCGGCGAGGGAGAAAAAACTGTGAGCGGGGTAATTAAAATTAAAGACCCGATAACGGGTGCCGAGCGCGAGGAAGCGTTTGAAACAAAATACATGGTGGCTAAACCGATGATGTCCGTTACCGCCGACCAAATGAACGTTTTCTACCGCGGTTTGGACAATCCCGTGACCGTCTCCGTTCCCGGGGTAGCTCCGAATCAAATTACGGCAACATGTTCGGGCTGTAATTCGTTCACCGGCGGTAATGGCAAGTATGTCGTTAAACCGGGTACGGCCAATGAAGCCACCATTAACGTTTCAGTGAAACTTTCCGATGGCAAAGTGCAGAATATGGGTTCTTCCAAATTCCGTGTAAAACGAATTCCGGATCCTACCATTAAGTTTGGTAGTAAAACTACCGGTGAGGTCATTTCACTTCCTGAAGCTCAAAATTCGGCCTTGATTCCCGAAATGGTAGGATTTGACTTTAACGTATACTCAACCATTAAAAGTTTCGTTATCTCTTATGAAATTAATGGTTCTATCGTGGACAAACAGGTTAATGGAAACAGGATGCCCTCTGATGTGTCAAGCCAGTTAGCCAAAGTGCCTAAAGGAAAGAAATTATATTTCGATAAGATTATGATTAATATGCCTGACGGCACGGTGCGCACTCAGGCTGCGGTATACACGTTAAGATAGTAATAAGCAATTTATGAAAGCATTTAAAGTCATCATCATTGCGCTGGTTGCACTACTGAGTGTTTCAGTTTCGGCAGATGCCCAGGTTTTGGAACCTATGGACGGAGTCTATGAAAAAGTGCATACCGATTCCCGCCGGGTAGTTCCCTACACCTCGCTGCGCGAAGCCGATGTCATGTGGTCCCGCCGTATTTGGAGAACCATCGATCTCCGTGAGAAGATGAACCAATTCTTCTATTACCCGCAGGAGCCTACCAACGGAAGGAAGAATCTGATTACCATCATGATGGATGCCATCCTCGTGGATAAGACCGTGGCGGCTTACGATCCCATTTATGATGATTTTAAGGTGAAAATGACCTTGGCAGAGGTTGCTGGTATTGGCGCTGATACCATTTTCAGCACACTTTATCGCGATTATCCTCCTTATGACCCCTTCGATACCATCCTGATTAAAAAGCTGGATGTATCCACCATCAAAAAGTTCAAAGTTAAAGAGGATTGGGTTTTTGATAAACAAAAATCTGTGATGGAAGTGCGCATCATCGGTATCTGTCCCGTGCGCGAACGGTTAGATCCCCAAACGGGTGAATTCCGCGGGTATTCCGATATGTTTTGGATTTATTTCCCTGAGTTGAGACGGGTTATTGCCAATGAGGAAATATACAACCGCTTCAATAACATCGCGCAACAGGTTACCTATGATGATGTATTTATGAAACGGATGTTCTCCAGCTTTATCCACAAAGAGGATAATGTGTATGACCGACGCATTGAGGAGTATATGAAAAATGGACTGGAAGCTCTTCTGGAATCTGAAGAGATAAAAGACAAGATCCGAAACTTCGAACACGATCTTTGGGAACAATAATCTGAAGGCCCCCTTTCGAGGGGGCTTTTTTTTTATTTTCGATTGGTCGCCTTTATGAAATCGTTGTTCCTCTCCTGTATCCGTTTTTTTAGGAATGTTTTTTTTACGCCCCGCTTTTTTTGGGGCGGAGCTTTCTTGTTCGGAGGTTTTGTTGTTTCGTTTTTCATCCAAGGGCTATTTTCCGTTGTTCTCTTCGCAGGTCTTATTTTTCTCTTTTTGGTTATTGCGGAAGTGTATATTCTTTTCCGTATTTCCAATCCTTTTTCTGTAAAGCGCGTTTTGGCTCCCAGATTATCCAACGGAGATGAAAATCCCGTTGAGGTTTATATATCCTCCTTTCTTTCCTATCCCTCATATGTTCAGGTTTTGGATGAGGTACCCGTGCAATTTCAGAGACGTGATCTTTACTTTTCCCTGGCCGTGGATTCGGGGGAAACCAAAATTATCCGTTATTCTCTTAGGCCTGTTAAACGGGGGGAATATCACTTTGGCTCGGTGCACGTTTATTTTTCTACCCGGCTTCGTTTTGCGCTACGCCGGTATTCCCACTCTGAAGAGTTGGCGGTTCCCGTTTATCCTTCTATCATACAGATGCATAAATATGCCTTTCTGGCCATTCATAATCGGCTTACATTATACGGAATAAAAAAAATGAGGCGCTTGGGGCACACCTCCGAATTTGAGAAAATAAAGGAATATGCCCTCGGTGATGAGGTGAAAACCATCAACTGGAAATCGACCGCCAAAAAAGATACGCTGATGGTAAATCAGTATGTGGATGAACGGGCCCAGCCGGTTTATTCCATTCTGGATATGGGAAGAACCATGCAGATGCCTTTTGAGGGATTAAGTCTTCTGGATTATTCTATTAACTCTGCTCTCGTGCTTTCCAATATGGCACTTTTAAAATCGGATAAAGCGGGTTTGATTACCTTTTCCCATAAAATGGATTCCGTATTGCTTGCCGACGGTAAACAGGCTCAGATAAAGCATATTCTCGAAGTTCTTTACCGTCAAAAAACCGGCTTCCTGGAGAGCAATTTCGAGGAGCTTTTCATCACGGTGAGACGCCGGATAAATCAGCGGAGCCTGATTATGCTATACACCAATTTTGAGAGCCTTAGTGCTGCCAGGCGGCAGTTGCCCTATTTGCGAGCCATTGGGCGGCAGCATGTTTT
>JBIJBG010000202.1:0-4049 GCA_044345355.1 Flavobacteriales bacterium | reverse complement strand
TGGCTGCTTTGCTGGAGCGGAATTCGGATTCTGTGGAGGAAGTTTATGAAAATGTGGTGGCTCAAAAGTTTGATGCCGAGAAAAGGCAAATTGTGAAAGAATTGAATGCCGTAGGAATTTATACGTTGCTTACTTCACCGAAACAACTTACGGTAAACAGCATTAACTTATATCTGGCCTTTAAGGCCAGGGGGATAATTTAATCGTTTTTATTCTGATTAATGATTACATGGTGTTGAGCATCACGGGCATCACCAGCATCATAATATCTTCCTGTTCATCTACTTTTTCTGCCGGAACCAAAGTTCCGGCTTTGTTGGGTTGAGACAGATTGAGCGTGATGGTATCACTGTCCATATTGGCCAGCATTTCCATCAGGAATTTACTGTTGAAACCGATTTCCATGTCGGCACCGCTGTAGCTGCATGGTATGGTTTCGGCCGCTTCATTGCTGAAATCAAGATCTTCTGCACTGATGTTCAGTTCGCTGCCGGCTATACGCAAACGGATCAGATAGGTGGTTTTGCTGGAGAACAGGGAAACCCGGCGAAGTGTATTCAGAAAGTTAGCCCTGTCTACGGTAAGAGTATTTGGATTATCCTTCGGAATAACCGCTTCATAATTGGGATATTTTCCGTCAATCAGGCGACTTGTAACCATAATGTTTTCAAAGGCGAAAACGATATTTTGGTTATTGAATTTTACAGATACGGGCGTGTCAAAACTTAATAGAATATTTTTGAGAATATTCAACGGTTTTTTAGGAATGACGATCGATTGCACCATATCGGAGGTAATATCGTACCGGCTGAATCGAACCAGTTTATGGGCATCCGTGGCCACAAAATTTGTGCGGTCTCCGCCGATTTCCAAAAGTACACCGGACATCACCGGACGGAGATCATCATTACCGGTGGCAAATATGGTTTTATGAATGGCGGTACTCAGAACAGAAGAATCAATTGAGATTTCCGCACTGGCGTTGATTTCAGGTAGTCTGGGGAATTCTGAAGGGTCATGTCCGGATACTTTGAAACGTCCTGTTTCGCTGGTGACGGAAACCGAAAACTGATCGTCCTGTATGGAGAAAGTGAGCGGTTGGTCAGGAAACGTTTTCAACGCATCAGTGAGCACTTTGGCTCCGATGGCAATGCGTCCGTTTTCGTTGGCGTTTACCGGCATGGAGGCTGTTATGGTGGTTTCCAGGTCTGAACCGGTAACGGTGAGCACTCCGTCCTTTATCTCAAACAAAAAGTCGCCTAATATGGGTAAGGTACTGTTGCCTGAAATGACACCGCCTGCGGTCTGTAAAATTTGAAGCAGGCTTTTACTTTGAGTTACAAAATTCATATCTCCGTTTTTCTTCTATGAGAGAACAAATATATCATTCTTAAAGCGAAAATGATACCCCCTAAAAATTTAGCAAAGGGTTTTTGTCGGCTTCTGGAGGTCAGGCGATTATTCTGTCGGTTATCTCTTCTTATCTTGGAAAAAAGAAGGAAAGGGGAACTGCAATGCGATCGAATGTGTAATACTGCAATACGAGGGTTTCCTGAATTCCCGTAAATTCCCCATACATTCGGTCCTCATCAAAGTAAACGGGCTTGCCGAAATCATCGGTAATGTTGGGAGGAAGGGGCATACGGTAGCCGTTTACTGTTTTTGTTTTTCCGGTATTTTTCTCTTTTACGGAAATGCTGAACAGGTGATGCCTGGTTCTTACGGTGTCCATTTTTTCTTTGGAAACGGTAGTGAAATCTTCAAAGGCGATGTTTTTGAATTCCAGCAGATATCCTTTCACCTTTGACGTGTCAAATGAGGAGAAGTAAGTCCCCTTGGCGAGTGACTTCAACCTCAGTTGATTATTCTCCGCGATTTCGATGGAAAAATTTTCATCAGGTCGGTTGGGATACCTGGTTGTAACAGATTCTATTTCAGGTAAATTGTAATTAAATAAAATCCGGTTGCGCCATTCGTTTTCCAAAGGCATGTAAAAATTGGTTACGGTACCCTTGTGTCCCGGCAGGTAACAGATAAACGGTGCGGATGAGTTTTCCAACAACATGAATGACCCGAGGTTATCCTGGGTACCCGAACCCACGTAATACACTTTATGCAAATTACCCTTCTTGTAAATCTCCACTTTTATGGACCCTGAGGCCATTCTTTTGATAATGTTTTCCCGTGCGGCCTGAGCTACGATGGTACGTACGGTCACCCGCCGGATAACATCCAACAGGTTGTCCAACATGTCCTTGCGTGCGTAGTATTTTTCGTTTACCAGCCATTTCCCTGGTGCTTCCTTCGTTAATAATACTTGATGTGAACTCTTATCGGCCAGGAAAATTTTATCCACATCCGATGTGTCTTCCACCGCAAAATCTTTGAGTTCTTTTTTTACAGTTCCGGAGCTGCGGGACAGGTAGATAACTAAAGCTCCGGCCATGGAAACCAAAAAAACGGCGATCAGTACACGATTTCTGTTTTTCATACCTTATTATTTTTTCTCCCGAAGCGGTATTTTCTGATTTGGGTAAAACCGAGACCGAACAAAACGGTTAATCCGATGGGTACGAGGAGGTTGGTCATTTTCCAACGGAATCCCTCACTATTTACCTTTTGTTTGTCTAGCAGCCTGATTTTAAATTGTTTGCTTCGAAGGGGAATGAGCCAGCCATCGTCCATCAGGTAGTTGATGGAATTCATCAGGAAGGTTTTATTTGCCGGATAATATTCACGGCTTTTGGGGTCGTAGCCTAATGGTTCGGGCATTCCTTCGCGGGCATTGAAGCGATTTTTGATGATGTCTCCGTCGGATACCACAATCATTTTTGTGTTTTTTTGGGATTTTTCTAAAAAGGCTAAACCGGGTTCCAATTCTCTCTTGGCCAGTATGCGGTTGGCAAACGCCGATTTAAAAGGCCCCTCCAGTAAAACAGCCATGGGTATTTTTTTCCGATTGAATGATTTTTCATCGGCCGGTTGGTCTACCATGGATAATGCGATACGAACCGGAGCCATGAGCAGTTTGGACATGTCTGAGCTTTGCAGCAGAATGGTTTTTCGTATCCCTTCGGCTTTAACTGTGTCCAGGCTGCCCGCAAAATCCAGCCTCATATTGGGTAAATTTTGTACAATGGGATGTACGTCAGCAGGAGTGATGACGGGGAAGAAGTACCAAGGACGCAACTCGGTCTGTGGCTGGTTTCCGTACATACCCGTGATGAGTGGTATTTTGCCGCATTGCGCGTCCAGAATGAGGTCATAGTTTATCCTCACGCCATATTTAAACAGTAAATCCTCTAAATTCAGTGTTTGGGGAATGCCCAGAGTAATCCCGTTTTGCGAGCGGGCAAGACTGTCCATGGAGGCATCCACGTTATCCAACAGCCAAAGAATACGGCCACCCCTCATGGTAAATTGATCAAGCACAAATTTTTCCCCTTCCGTGAACGGTTTTTGGGGCTTGGCTACCACCAGGGTTTTGGTTTCCATGGGGATGGACTTCAGGTCATCGGAAATCGCTACCCCGGAAACATTGTAGAGTTTGCTTAAATCCATCCCCAAATCGCTTACGAATGGCCCGCTGACTTCATCATGGCCCACCGTTAAGCCCAGGTTTTTTCGCGTGGCGCCGCCCTTCAATATGTAAATGGCTTTGGCAAATTCATACTCCAGACTCTCTATGCTTTCATTCAACACCACTTCCTGATCGCGATTTACCTGACTGCGCAGTAGGTTTAGAGGAACCGTTCTCCCCTTATATGAAAAGAGGGCACCGGGGAAAATGAGGCTTTGTTTGGATCCGTCTTCTTCCCTGAGTTGGAGATTGGTGGGCTGAAGTCCGTCTTCCACCAGCTGCATGATGATTTTTTGCTGGGCCGTTTTATCCGGATCGCTGAATGGATTGATAAATTCATATTCCAGATTGGAACCTCCATAGGCACGGAATTCATTTAGCATTTCACGGGTTTCGTTTCGGAGTCGTTTAATTCCTGCCGGAAAATCTTCACCTTCCAGGTAGCATTGCACATAAACCACATCATCCA
>JBIJBG010000177.1:0-4912 GCA_044345355.1 Flavobacteriales bacterium | reverse complement strand
CCAACTCATACAACCCGCTCTGTGCAGAAGTTTGGGAATAGACCACCCGTCCTGAAAAATCCGTTAAAACCAATTCCGTTCCAGATTGCGCATCAGACAAAAACAGCCGTTCAGAGCAGGGATTGGGGAAAACGGCTGCAGATTCATCATTAAAAGGTTCTACACCGGCCGTACCCAACTCGTCATAAATCAAAAATAGGTTATCCACGGGACCAAAATCCCCATCGCCATGACTGAACTGCAGCAAAGGCATGTAGGAACCTCCGCGATACAAGTAACTATGACTAAAGGAAACGGGAACTCCCGAAGGAAGCCCAAAAAAGGCCAATAATGGAGCAGGTGCCGGCTGCCCGTTTACAAAAAAACTATCCCTGACGGTAATTTTTGTGCGTTGTAACAATACGGGCAAAGGCTCACTTACTCCACCGGGAGCTGGAACCAGGGCTACACCCCAACCGATTACCGCAACTTCATGTGATTCGGTAGTTTTCTTTATGAAGGGCGCATGATCATATCCGGCCAGACTAAAAGTGACCGTACCGGAAACCGAATACGTGACTTCGAAATTGTATTGGTCGCCGAACTCCTGCGGATAACGAAACAGATAAGAGGGCTGACCAACTGCGGGTACAGTTTGTTCGGGGATATATAAACTATCTCCGGGAGTGCCGCTCACCGACTCCAAATCTAACCCAAAGGGAAAATAATGCCTCCCCAAGACAGCCAATCCATCCTCGTTTAAACGGTAATACACATCATACGGAATAAAGTTCCCTTTGATGTAATCTGCCTGTCCTTCCTCATACATGGTGGCTCCGGGAAAAAAATCCGTACGGACGGCGTAAAAAGTAAGCGTTGGAGAATTGGTGGCAGCATAATCACCAAAATTCCATAACTGATCCGCGCCCGAAACCGGTGCCAGAATTGCTCCTGAGCCCGTTAGCTCCTGCACCGTAAACGTTTTAGGAACCTCCAATGCAGACAGCGGAAGTCCGGAAAAGGAAAAAGAAGGGGTAACCTGGGCGAAGGCGGTATTGAAAATAAAGCCCAAAACGAATACCGCTGCTTTGTTTTTCATGGGAAAGGAATTTACTCCAAAGGTAGGCCGTAAATCGTGGATAAAATCAATAGTAGTAAAGGGAAAGGCTGATTCGCTTATCCCCACTGAGGGAGAATTTGGCATCGGCAAATTTGGGCGGACCGAATCTGCCTCTGGCATCGTTGGATGCTGCGGTTCCCTCAAGTGGAATTCCGAGTACGTTGGTCTTCATCTGTCCGTTGCAATCCTCATCATGAAAAACAGAAACAGCGTAAGTACCCGGCACCACATCCTTAAACGTAAAAAGGACAGACTCTTTGGATACTGAACTCAATTTGCCCTTTTTCAACGCTTTGTCTGCATTATTCGGAAAACCATCCTCCGCAGAATACAAAGAAATCAAAATGCATCCCGAAGCATTCCGGATATTTTTAATCTCCACCGTAAGACTGTTCTGTGCAAGAGAAAAGATATGGAATGAAAATAGAGAAATGGAAGTAAAAAACAATCTTAAAGAAAGCATGTGAGGAGCAATTTTTGTCTAATGTAGTTTAAACAATTGAAGATAAACGAAATTAACTGCGATTTGTTTCTGCAGATAAATAGGGCTAAAACTTGACGCGCACCTGAACCCTCATGTCGGTGCGGTTTCTTCCCGCAATTTCCGCATTACCCGAACCGATAAATTCTTTTCCGGAGAAGGCCGTGTTGGCCAACTTGAACCAAATATCTAAGTTGGTGACAATTTCCCACCTTGCGGCAAGATAAGTTCTGAACCCTTTATCGTAAAGGGGTACAAAAGAATAGAAATACAACACATCGGATTCGTAGGCATAAAGCCGTGTATCGAATCCGTCGGTATGAAAAACCTCAAAACGCGTATGAAGAGACAACGGTTTTTTCAGAGCGGAATAGGAAACATCCAAGTAACCGAGATACCCGTTTTCGGCGGGTTGGGTTTCGCGCTTAAACCTCACCCATTCCAACCGGCTCTGAAACCGCCAACGCGCAGAATATTGCCAATTGAGATGAAAGCGAAGCCGCCCTGTTTCCCTTTCTTCCAGTGGTTTTACTCCCGGATCGGGCAAATCACCCGAAACATTACGGGGTTTAGAACGAAGTCTGTAACGCAGATAAAAGTCGAGGCGACGGGAAGGTCTGAAAGCCGCCTGACCCATCACATCATATCCGGAAACGGGACTGTTTGTTTGATACCGCAACCAGGAAAACCGAAAAAGATCCACAAACCCCGAAAGAGAAACTCCGGCAGCGGGCTTACAATCCAATCCGAAATAAAAGCCCTGCTCTCCGCTTCTTTGGGCCGATTCGCTGATGGCCGCAGAATAAAAAGCCGTGTATTGGTTGCTGAAATAGCGGTGATAAAGATTAATCGACAAAAAGGTGACGGGATTAGCCTGAATTCCGTTAACCACGGCCCATCCTCCGTTTGATGACCATGCGCCTTCACCAAAAAATGAAAAGTTGCGAAACACATATTGATAGTGAAGCCCGGCATTTCCCAATTCACGACCCCGGAATTCATACTTGCGGTACACATCATCTGCCGGACTCAGGGAGGCTCCCAACTTGGTATATAAAGCGGTCACGCCCAGTTTCAACCTACCGGCACGATAACTTATGTTTCCACCATAAATCCATTCACTTACATTTCTTCTTCGGCTTATTTCGTTTTGGGTACGGTGCAAACCGAAGGCAGGCAGGGAAGTAATTTCCAGATCGGCATCTGTCAGGCTGTCGGTGGCTTCCGTAAGATTCCCGTCCAAATTTTTGTACGAAGAGAACAAGGTCACATCAAGCCCTTTCAGCGGATTCAGGGTGATTCCGCCGCCACGCAGAAAAAGACTTTCATTCACCGAGGTAAATGGAGAAAGGCCCGAACCGTTCCGATTCAGATTTGACACAAACGCCGACTTTCCGAAGGCAAGGCCTGTCCAAAAAACCAAGCCCTGGCCAAACTGCGCCTTAAAATCACCCACGGCTATCTGCTTAAAGACAGAAACATCCCTAACAAAAACATGGGCCGAATAAAAATCGAAACCGGCTTTTTGCGCACCACGGAAAAAGGGTTCCCCCTGATCCTTATCCGCCGTAAATCCCATGCTGAATTTATCTTTGTACCGAAACCGGTAACGGACAAAAAAGGCATCGGGCGACCCGAGAAATCCGGATGCAGGGTCGGCATCATTCACCGCATATCCCGCTGCACGCTGAAGGGTTCTGCCATATCGGAGAAAAAGTTCATTTTTAGCACCTTTGAAAAATTGCTTTGCGGTAATTTTCGCTTTAAGCGTAGATGGATTAAAGGAAATAAAGGGCATCAGACTGCGCACCGTTTCTTCGTCAAACCCCTTAATCATGGCGAGCTCAAAGGGAGAATAAACCGGTCTGTATTTCTCCAGATACTCCCACCAATTGGCAATCTGATAGGTGGTAAGAAAACGGAACTTATCCAAATCGTCGCGCCGGGCATCATTCAGATTCAGCGGGTTTTCATACAAATCAATCAGGTCCTGAAAAACAGTAGTATAATCAATATTTTCCTCTGTATTCTCGGCCTGCATTTCCATCAATTTTTCAATCAACAGATCCCGTTCGGCATCATTACGCACCGGATTATTCTGCGCTGTAAGCAGAAGGGGGAGCCCGGCCAGGGCAAGGAAAGAAAGAAAACGGAGCATCATTCGGAAGCGGCTTTCCGTGACGGTTTAGTTTTGGAATCCGGGTACTTCAATATCCGGCCGAATGAATAGCTGAGCGAGGCCTGAGGGCTTACCCCAAACTGTTGATGATATGCGGCAGAAACATCCAAACGGACTCCTTTATAATCCATACCGAAACCGAAAGTACCGGCCAAAGGTCTGCTGTTGAAACCGGCCCGAACAAGAAAAGCGGAAACAGGCGTATATTCTATGCCGAATTTAATGTTGGGTTTTTGTTCGGGGTCCACATCAGCCTCCAAAGCGGTAAGCACTTTCCGGGCCCACAGATAGGAAAGGCCGAAACGGATAAGCATGGGAAGCCGTTGATTTTGATAATCTGTCAGCCGCATACGGGCCGGATTTACCAGATGAAAGGCCACGGACAACTCTTTATTGATTCGGCCCAAAATACCGGCCTCCGCACTCACGGCGGAAGCATTTCCATACCCGTTTCCGATAAATATATAGTGATAATTCATGCCGATTCCGGCTGAAATATGTGGACCAAAATGTTTGGCGTATCTTATTCCTACGGCATTCCGATTGAATAGCCGATATCCGTATCGGGATATTCCGATACCGAAAACACCTATCTTTTTAAACGGATAGGCTACATGTAAGCCATATGTACCCGTTTCGGGCAACAAAAAACGATTCTCGTAATGCAAACCGAAAGCTCCCCTGTTCAAAAATCCCAATGCCCCCGGATTATTATTCACAGCCCAAATATCAGAGATGGTGGAAGCCGCACCAGCCATGGCGGACGACCTGCTTCCCTGGGCAAAAAACTGGCTAAAACCCTGCAACGGAAACCCTGCGAAAAAAATGAGTGCGAGACCGACTCGAAAAATCATCAGGATTTTACCAAAAACCGATAATCCAACGCATCAAAATTAGCCAGAGAGTCTGCTACCTTAAAGGCAAGCCGCTCCTTAAACTTTTTCATTTTTCCGGCAAGGTCATCATCAAATGCCCCTAAAATGGAGGCGGCAAGAATGCCGGCATTTCCCGCGCCATTGAGAGCCACCGTTGCCACAGGAATGCCCGAAGGCATTTGCAGGATGGATAAAATGCTATCCCACCCGTCGATGGAATTGGAAGATTTAATGGGAACTCCGATTACGGGCAATGTGGTGAGGGAAGCCACCATTCC
>JBIJBG010000210.1:0-3954 GCA_044345355.1 Flavobacteriales bacterium | reverse complement strand
CTAGATGGGTAAACATCGTAGAAAAGAATCCGTCCGAAATACTGACCGATCATGCCTGGTGTGAGCAAAAGGCGGCTTCATCAGCCATCAGCATCATCGTCGGTTTTCCCGAATTTCCGGAGGTGGTGTCTGAAATGGCGGCATTGGTGCGTGAAGAGATGGAGCACTTCAGCCGGGTGCATGAATTTATTCAGCAACGTGGTTTTGTTTTGGGGCGCGAAAGGAAAGACTCTTATGTGAATGATTTATTGACATTCGTTAAAAAGGGAGTTGGCCGTAAAGAGCTTTTGGTAGAAAAACTACTTGTGGGAGCTATGATTGAGGCACGAAGCTGTGAACGCTTCCGCATACTGTCTGAAAACATACGGGATGAGGAATTGGCCTCTTTTTATAGAGAACTGATGGAGAGCGAGGCCGGACATTACACGTTGTTCATTACCTTGGCCAGGTCTGTAATGCCAAGGGATTATGTAGATAACCGTTGGCAGCAGTTTTTGGACTATGAATCCCGCATCATGGAGAATTACGGTAAGGGGGAAACGGTTCACGGCTGAGGTTAATCGGCTAATTGTCCCAATACATACTTTGGTTTCACCCGACTAATTCTATACTCAGCGGTGGCTTTGATTCTTTTTTGTGCTGCGTTTACAAAATTACTTTCCCTCAGGAACAGATTAAAGAAGTTGCTGTCTCCCGCATCAAAACGTTCCTGCTCGGCTTCGGCCAGCCGTTTTGTAAATGATGCCAGTTGTTCGGCCTGTTCGGCCGCTTCCCCGTTTTGGACTATTTCGGCCAGGGCTCCTTTAAATTTGGCATCGAGTTCGGTCATTTTAAAATTCTGTTCCCAACGGGCAATTTTCCATTTGGCATCAGCAGCTTTGTAGGCTCCACGCTCGGCCCTGAGCAGAAGTGGCATGCTGAAGTTGATTCCTGCTTTATAGTTTTCAAAGAAAACAGGAAAGGCATTGTTTACCTGGGGATTTCCGTATAGGAAATTGTACTTCAGGTTTAATTTCGGTTTTATGTATTCTGCTTTCAGTCGTTTCTCTAAGCGCATTACTTCTGTTTTCAACTCTGCCACCCGGATAACGGGCGATTCAAAGAGCGTAAGCTCTTCCGACGGAAAAAAGGTATCATCCACTCTTGCGGGTACCGGCAGTTCAGACCCGTTTTGGGGTGTTCCGTCATCATTCCATAAATCGGCTATGATTTGATAGGCATATTTTATTTTCAGCGTGCGTGTTTCTGCCAATCCCATTTCCCAGTTGGCCAACATAGCCCTGGCATCGGCGGTATCTATGGCTGCCCGGTCTCCCGCCGATACGGCATTCCGGATGTTTTCAAGCCGTTCCTTGGTCAATTCCACCTGCTTCAGGTAAAGGGTCTCTAATTCATGGTAGGCGCTCCAATACAAGTATTTTATGTAGGCATTGAAGAGCAACTCGTTTAAAGCCAGTCTTCGTTCTTCTTCTCCCGATTCTTGCAATGCCTTAGCCTGACGCAGGGCGGTTCTTCTTTCGTCAGTTATCATGCCTTGAAGTAAGGGTACGTTCACGCCCGCGTAAAAGAGTCCGTTTTGGGGATTGCGTTGCTCGGGATTCAGAAAAAGACCGCTGTTCAGTTCGTATCCGGCCTGATAGCCGATTCCTCCCGGAAGTATAAACCCGGATAAACCGGCATCCAGGTGCTGGAAATAGCTCTTGTCTTCAAACATTTTCCGATTGAAATCGACTTCCGCCTGCGGGTCGAATCCCCCCCTTGCGGTGAGTGTGTTAAACTCCCTGATCATTAGGTTTAAATCGGCCGTTTTGGCCAGGGGATGGCAACATCTGATCTGCTTCAGGTAAGCATCCAGCGTGAGCGTATCGGAGGCGTTTGAGCACATGCCTGTAAGATACAGCGGGAGTAAAATGAGGAGGGCGGTGAGTTGTTTCATTTCTTTTCTTTTTCCTGTGCCTGTTCAGGCTTTTTTTCTCCGTTCCGGTAAAAATCGGGTGGGAATCCGTTGATCTGCCTCCATATTTCGAACCATATCTGTACATTCCCCAACAGCGAAAAGCCTATGGCTCCGCCACCCGGCCTTATGGCTTCGGGCCAAGGATGATCGGTGGGATCTTCTTTTACCAGAATCCGATACATTCCGTCAGGGTCCGAAAAATTATCAATGGCGAATACTTCGCCGCCGTAAGTACCGTAGGAAAGACCGGGCCAACCACTGAATACAAAAGCGGGCCACCCGTCGAAAATAAACCGTACTTTGTCTCCTTTGCGTATGAGCGGAAGATCAATGGGCCGTATGTACATTTCTACCGCAGGCTCAAAATCTTTGGGCATAATGTTCATGAGAGCTTCATCTTCCTTAACCGTTTCGCCTATTCCCGCTTTCAGGGCCTGGGTTACAAAGCCGTCCTGGGGTGCGGTGATGAAATAATTGCCTGCCCGCACTGTGTAATTCGCGAGTTGGTTCTGCAGTTTGGTCACATCGTTCTCGGTATTGAATAAATCGCTCATGGCGGTAAATTTATCCGACTCAGCTTTGCTGATTTTATCGCGGAATTGGAATTCGATACTTTCCAGCTCAGCAATTACATTCAGGTATTCGTTTTTGGATGTCAAAAATTTGTTTTCCGCGGCTATTTCGTAGGCCTTGGTTTCCTGAGCTTTTTGTCTGAAATTTTCCAATTCGGTAAGTGACTTGATTCCCTTTTTGTACAGCTCTTCGTTTCGTTTCACCTGTTCCATGGCAATTTCCCGGTTAATTCTGGCGGCTGTCCAGGCATTGCTGTCAGCTTCCATTTTCAGCAGGGTTTGCCGGGCATAGTTCTTGTTTTGTGAAATTTTTATTTTCTTGGTCCGGTTCATGGCATCAATCTGACCGTCTAATGCCTGTACTTTATCCATGTATGATTTTACGGAACCTTCTTTGGCTTTTATCTGATCTTCCGTACGCTCCAAAAGCTTCGGGTCAAAATAGGCGTCTTTTACCTCAGAAAATTGTACGAGGGTATCGCCTGTACGAACAAAATCTCCTTCCTGCACATACCACTTCACAATCTGTCCGGGTATTACGGCATTTACCGTTTGCGGTCTTTGCCCGGGGTTGAGTGCTGTTACCTTTCCCTTTGCCCGTATTTGCTGGGTCCATGGTAAAAAGGCTATTACAATCAACATAATCAGGATGGTAAGCAACATTCTGGCGGGTCTTCTTCCTATCTCGGAGTAGGCAATTTTTCCCGGGGTTTTCAGGTGTTCTGTCTGCACCTTTCCTTCTATGGTTTCTTTTGAAATATTCAGCATGGCATTGGATTAAAAGAGTAAATCATCAGGCAGTTGAGCCATTACCTTATCGGGTGTGTCTAACGCGATTATGCGCCCTTTGTCGAGCCAGACCAGTTTATCGCAGCGGAGGGCGAAATCCCTTCGGTTGGTTGATGCTGCCATAGTCACCGTCTTTTCAGGATTGAAGATTACGTTCAGCAGTTGCTTTCGTTCTTCTGACGGGAGCGGAACCATGGTGTCTTCCAGGATCACCAGGCCGGGGTTTCCGCAGAACGTCCTGGCCAAAATGATGCGGTGTTGCAGTCCCGAAGGAAGTCCTCTTCCTGTGGGATAGAGTTTGGTGTTGAACTCAATTTTGTGTTGGATAAGATAATCCCGGATTCCGGTAGCTATGAGCAGCTCGTTTACATCTTCCTCGGTTATTCCGGGGCGACCGAGCGAAATGTTATCGTAAATATTGCCTTCAAAAATATCAAGGGCCTGCAATCCGTCTCCAATGTAAAGCCGATATTTTGAGAGTTCTTCTTCGGGCAAGGGAAGGCCGTTTACCAGCAGACTGCCTTGGCCTATTTTGTAAAAGCCGGCGAGCGATTTCAGCAGGGTGGTTCTCCCTGATCCGCTGTAACCGATGAGTCCAATTTTTTCGCCGGACTTAATCTGAAGTCCGATATCTTG
>JBIJBG010000038.1:0-12848 GCA_044345355.1 Flavobacteriales bacterium | reverse complement strand
CCAGGAAATCCAACGCTACACCTCGTAGTTCAAGTTCGAAAGGTCTTTTCAGAGGATAATCTCTCGGGTGGTTTTCGTCGGTCTGCTCCAATGGAAAGTCGGTTACCGTTCCCAGCTTTTCTACGGATATGAGTACGTCGTAAACAGTTTCAGCCGATAAAATGATTTTTTCCAGGGCACCGATCATGAGGATGATGATGATTTCAGCGGCTACAAACTGGCCCAGGTTCAGTTCTCCGTTCATCACCAAAAGACCGCCGGCAAAAAGTAGCGTTCCCGCCGCCAAGGCCTTGAGGAAAATCATGATGCCGTACTGGGTTATGATGACTTTAAAATGCTTGTTCCTTGCTTTCAGGTAAGAGAGCAACTGATTGTCGGTTCTCTTCATCGGATACTCGGTTACCCCGGCCAACTTGAATGTATCGGCCGTTCTGGCCACCTCTTCCAGCCAATGCACTAATTTGTATTTATATTTCGATTCTTCCAGCCCGGAATCCAAACCCGGCTTTCCAGTGAGTCGGATACCAATCCAGAGAATGCCTAATATAACAAAAGCATAGAGGGCAAAAATGGGATTATACAGCACCAAAAGAAGCAGACCGAGAAAGATCTGAAGGACGGCTTTCGATGTGTCAAAAAGTAGTTTAAATACTCCTTTTTGAAGAGAAATGGTATCGAAAAAGCGGTTGACCAATTCGGGAAGCCACTCCTTTTTTGATGCGTTGGGTTTGATTCGCGGCAACCTGTAAGTAAACTCAAAAGCCACTTTGGTAAAAATGGACTGTTGAAGGTTTTCACCAACCATCATCTGCAGGATGTGCAGATAGCCGGATCCGAAAATTCCCAATACGATCAGAAATATTAAAATAATCCAGGATACGGATACCTGGCCGCCCATAATGAGGTTGATTACGGCCTGAATACCCAATGGAAGTGAAAGATCCACGATTCCACCTGCCGCGGCAAACAACAGCATGATGCCGATTTCCTTTCTGAAACCGTTGAGGAGTTTTCCTAAGCGTTGCGTCGGTGTCATGCGTTTTCTGATTTAATGGTTTTTAAAATCATATCACAAAAAAATTGGCCAAACTCCTTTTTGTCCCTCCATGGATAGGTAAGAGAAGGTAAGTGTTCGGCGTAATATTGCTGAAAAAAAATGGCCTCCATCACCGTGGAAATAAGAGGTTTTGTCCATGGATAATCGGGTGAAATTTCAGTGGTGACGTTTACTATATTTTGAACTACCCGTTTATATACCTGGAAGACTCCGCTTTTGTTCTCCTCATCAACCGACTTGGTCAGGTATACTTTGGGGAACTCACGGGTTACCAAATCATTTAATATCTGCGGGTCAATAAGTGAGACTGATGTTTGACCCGCGGCATCAGTCAACACATTGATTGCCGCCCTAAGCCGATCAGCCGGTTCAGGAATATTGGCCGCAGCGAAAGCCATCCTATGCTCTTTTTCGTACCAAAAGTAGATGAAGTAAAAAAGGAGCAGTTTGTGCTTGTTTTCAAAGTAGCGGTAAACAGAGGCTTCCGTACTCCCAATACTTGAAGCTAATTTCTTAAAGGTAAAATCTTCATATCCGCAGTCTCGCATTAGTCGGGCACCTTCGGTGAGAATTTTACGGCCTAAGTCGGAAAGTGTCGGGTCTTTTAAGAATACCGGCTCTTCCAGCTTGAAGGCAATAGTAGCAACTGACAGATTCATGACCGACTTATCTCAAAAGTTAAACATTCACTTCTAATAGTAAAACTATCAAAAAACAACCGAATACAATCAAGAATTGTTCCAAAAAATGGAATAAATGCAAATTTTAATAAAACGGCACCCTATTTTTTTCGGTTATACAGATCGCGCACCACCACACCTGCGCACATACAACCGAATACGGCGGGCATGTAGCTTATAGTTCCGATAACCGATCGTTTAGGTCCTCCCTGTTCCAGAACCACCAGATTTCCCTTTTGGTCATTTTCAGGTGAAAAAACAACCTTAATGCCTTTGTAAATGTGCATTCTGTGCAATCTTTTGCGCACATAGTAGGCCAGTTTGTCGTTGTAAGTTTTGGAAATGTCGCAAACCTGCACCTGAGTCGGGTCCACTTTTCCGCCCGCGCCCATGCTGCTCACGAGTGGAATCTTCCTGTCCATGCACTCTTTTATATACCAAACCTTGGAAGATAAGGTATCTATAGCGTCCACCGCATAATCAAAGGTGTCGGAATCAAGCAGCTCGGCCATTTGCCGGCTGTTTCTGAACTCAGATATGATGCGGAGTTCTATTTCCGGGTTAATGTCGCGCAGTTTTTCGGCCATAACTTCGGTTTTTAAACGGCCTTCTGTGCTTATGTAGGCAGGAGCTTGCCGGTTTCGGTTGGTTTCTTCCACTATATCTCCGTCCACCAGCGTCATTTTTTTTACACCCGAGCGTGCAATCATTTCGGCGCACATACCTCCCACACCGCCCAGCCCCGTGACCAAAACGTGGGAATGAATCAAGTTTTCAAGTTTGGCATCTCCCAACAGCAGCCTGGTTCTTCCCATCCAGGATTGTATTCCGCTCATGATTAAAATTTCCCCAAAAATAAAAAGGCAATCAAAATTTCGCTTTACCTTTGTACCATGTGGCGGAAAATTATAGCGTTAACATTGGTATTTGTCCTTTTTTGGGGCAATACGGGCTTTTCCGTCAATCTGCATTACTGTTCGTCTGAACAGGCGTTGTATTTTACGTTCTACGATGTTTGGGGCAACCGCTGCAACAAGCAGATAAACAAATCAGATGGGCAATCCTGTGAAAAAGGGAGCTCTTCGTCCTGCTGCGAACTGATGGCCTCCAAATTGCCTTCTCCTGCTAAAGAAGATTGTTGCTCCGACCAAAAGATTACCGTAAAAATTAACGATACTTACCATCAGGCGCCCAGGCAGGGATCTCCGGTTGCACCATGTGTAGAGGTTTTTTCCTCCCTTTTTTATTTTGATTTACCCGTGTTAACGGAAGTCTTTTCCACATTTTCTGAAGAGGCTTTCATTTCTGGAATTCCAATATCCTGCGGAAATTATCTTGTTTTAATTTCAGTTTTCAGAATTTGATGCTCAACGGTTTTTGCCGAATTGATTATCAATACTATTGAAAACAAAACAAGATGAAAAAAATCAATTTTCTTTTTCTTTTTCTTTTTCACTTCTGCTTGGTTCAGGGGCAGAGAATAATCAGCGGAACGGTAAGCTGTGCCAGAGACGGCGAAAGATTGGCAGGGGCAAACCTGGTGGTGTACCCGGGCATCCAGGGTGCATCCACCGATGCCGAGGGGCAGTTTTCCCTGGCCATTCCCGATAATGCCTCATTTGTGGTGGTTTCCCATGTGGGGTATCTGCCCGATACGATTATCGATTTTACCAAAGAAAGACTTGTCATTACCTTGGTTCATGGGCAGGTTCTGCCGAATGTGATGATTGAAGAAGATCGGGATGCGGTAATGCGTTCCTCGGGTGTGGAAATCGGGGCAGTTATTACCGAGGCCGGTCTGCAGAAATCAGCCTGTTGCAATTTGTCTGAAAGTTTTGAAACCAACGGTCAGGCGGATGTTTCATTTGCGGACGGGGTAACCGGTTCCAAGCAGATAAGGCTTTTAGGATTGGACGGGAAATACGTGCAGATTACCGCTGAAAATATTCCCGCGTTGCGCGGTTTGGCCAACACGTTCGGATTGGCATATATTCCCGGCCCTTTTATCGAAAGTATTCAGGTGTCAAAAGGGCCCGGCTCCGTGGGCAACGGATACGAAAGCATGTCGGGAGGCATAAACGTGGAATATAAGAAACCATGGAATGCCGAGCGGCTTTATGTGAACGGCTATTTCAATATGATGACGCGCTCCGAGCTGAATGTGGCTTATGCCCATCGCCTTCCCGGTAATAAATGGAGTACCCTGACTCAAATGCACGGAAGTATATTTCGATTGCAAAACGACCGTAACCGGGACGGGTTTTTGGATATTCCCTGGTATAGGCAGTTTAACGGTGTACACCGCTGGAAATACCAGTCGGGAAAGAAATTTGAATTTCAGCTGGGCATAAAAGGGTTGGCAGAGAACAGGGAAGGAGGGCAGGGAAACTTCTTTCGCAGTAAAGATCACGTAGGAAATTATTATGGGGTAAAAATCAATACCTATCGCTTTGAGGGATTTGGGAAATTCGGTTTTTTATGGCCCAAAAAGCCCTACAAAAGCATAGGTATCATTGCCAATGGACTTTATCATGACCAGTTTGGCACTTTCGGTCAGGCGGTTTATTACGGCAGGCAGCGCACGGGAAACATCAATGCCTTAATGCAGGGAATTTTGGACAATACCAACCACACGTGGAAAGCGGGTTTGTCTTTTATGTATGATGCGGTAGGGGAACGTTTCAGAGATACCATGTTGAATAGGGTGGAAATTATTCCCGGAGTCTGGGGCGAATACAGCTTTAAGCACTTGGAGAAATTCACCTTAGTGCTGGGAGGCCGCTATGATTACAATACCGTTTTCGGGCATTTGGTTACGCCGCGCTTACACATCCGTTATACCCCGATTTTTACACTTACTTTGAGAGCTTCCGGTGGCAGGGGGTACCGTTCCGCCAACCCGTTTGCCGAAAATCCGGCCGTTTTGGTGAGTTCGCGCACTTTCCACATTCAGGAACGGTTGAATATAGAGGAGTCCTGGAATACGGGCGGCGGTATCTGCTACGGATTTAAACTAGGCGGACGCACGGCGGATATTTCGGCGGATTATTTCTTTACTCATTTCACCAACAAGGTGCTTGTAGATATGGAAAACCCGGACTTTGTTGATTTTTACAACTTACGGAACGCCGCACATTCCCATGCCGCGCAAATGGAATTTATGGTGCTGCCTCTGGATGGGTTAGAGTTGAAAGTAATCGGAAAGTACAACCGGGTGATGGCTCTTTTTGAGGGCCGGATGCAGATGGTGCCTTACGTGCCCGTTTGGCGGGGTTTATTTAATGCTGCGTATGATTGGAAGCAGCGCGGCTGGAAGTTTGATGTTACCTTACAGATCAACGGAAGTGCCCGGCTGCCTCGCATGACCGACCCGGAAACCGGAGAGAATCTTTCCATTAAAAGTCCCGTTTTTCCTACTTTGTTTGCCCACGTATCCAAATCTTGGGGTAAGTGGGAAGTGTATCTTGGCGGTGAGAATTTGACGGATTTCCGCCAACGGAATCCGGTTCTGGGCGCAGGAGATCCGTTCGGCAACGGGTTTGATGCTTCCCGTGTGTGGGCCCCTATTTTCGGGGCAATGGCGTATGCCGGTTTTCGATATAAAATTGACTGAATAAAATAAATGAACATGAATATTTCAATAATTAAAGCGGCGGTCGGCATCACACTTTTGCTGTCCCTTTCTTCCTGCAAAACGGGAGAATCAGCCGGCAAGGCAAAAAGAACGGTGCAGACTTTGGATATTTTGACCTCGGCGCAGTGTGATATGTGCAAAAAGACGATTGAAAATACGCTTTCAGGTGTCTCTGGAATCCGTTCTGCATCGCTTTCCATGGTCACCAAAAAAGTAACCGTACGCTATCTGCCCGAAAAAATCACTCCGGATAAAATACGGCGGGCGATTACCGATCTTGGCTATGACGCAGATAGAGAGAAGGGAAATCCGGAAGCCTACAAAGCCTTGCCGGCCTGCTGCAAAAAGCCATAATCTGTTCCGGCACTTTCCCGGAACAGAAGTTGTAACGCGCTGTTTTGATTTGTGGATTAATGTTTAATTTAGCCTAAAAAATGGGCAGTATGGCAAGAAAATTATTCTTTGGTTTGTTGTTTTTCCTTTCGGCTTTAGGACTCAAAGCGCAGACGGTAAATCTGGTGCAGCTTTTTAATGCGGGATTAACCTCGCCCATCGCCGCTCATTTTTCTCCGGGAAATGATTCATTGATGTTTATCGTGCAGCAGGGAGGAATCATAAAATCGGGGAATGTAAATACCGGGGTGGTTTCGGGAACAAATTTTCTGAACATAACCAACAAAATAACATCTTCGGGAAATGAACAAGGCTTGTTGGGCTTGGCCTTCCATCCAGATTATCAGCAAAACGGCTATTTTTTCGTGAATTATACCAAAACGGGCGGAGGAGCCACGGTGGTGGCAAGATATAAGCGCAGCACGGCAAATCCGCTACAGGCAGATCCGAATTCAGAAAAAATAGTGCTTCAGGTAAACCAGCCTTATGCCAACCACAACGGCGGTCAGCTTCAGTTCGGTAAAGATGGCTACCTCTACATTGGCATGGGTGACGGAGGAAGTGCGGGCGATCCCCAAGGTTATTCCCAAAATGGATTGTCCCGTCTGGGGAAAATGCTCCGTGTGGATATTAACGTGGACAGCGGGTACGTAGTACCTTCAACCAATCCGTTCATCGGTGATGCCACCAAGCTGCCTGAAATCTGGGCTCTCGGCGTACGCAATCCCTGGCGTTTCAGTTTTGATATGGTAACCGGGAGCATGTGGATGGCCGATGTAGGCCAAAACAATTGGGAAGAAATCAATTTTGAACCTGCGGGTCAGGGGGGTAATAATTATGGGTGGAAATGCTATGAAGGAAATGTGACTTACAATACTTCAGGATGCTCCTCTTCTTCCGCCTATGATTTTCCTGCTTACGTGTATAGTCATTCGGGAGGCAATTGCTCCGTAACGGGCGGCTTTGTTTACCGTGGCGGTTCCTTTGCTGATTTTTACGGAAAATACATTTTTACAGATTACTGCACCGGTAAATTCTGGTTTACGTCTCCCAACGGTTCAGGAGGCTGGACTACCAATCAGGTGACCACTACCCCGTCACTTACTTTTCAGATTACTTCCTTTGCCCAAAACAGCACAGGAGAAATGTTTGTTATTTCCCGCGAAGGCAACCGCATTTACCGCATGAACGGAACGGCCTGCGCCGCGGCTGACATCTATACGGAAAGCGGAGCTCTGGAATCCTGCACGGGGAGTCTGGAATTGATGGCTCCTTACAGTGTGCTCAATACATATCAATGGTACCGCAACGATACCCTGCTGCCTGGAGCCGTTTCTTCCAACTATACGGCCACCATCGGTGGAATTTACAAAGTGGTGGCCACCAACGCCGGCAACAATTGCAGCAATCAGAAAGTGGCGGAGGTGTTGATCGGAAGTTCTGATCCTGCCGTGATTTCACTTCCCCAAACTACATTCTGTGCCGATGACACTCCCGTTCAGGTGACGGCAACGCCTCCGGGCGGAAGCTTATCGGGTCCGGGTATTGAAGGTGATTCTTTTGATCCTTCCGGTTTGAGCGGAGTGCAGACTCTTTCCTACACGGTAACTTCCGACGGATGCACCCAGACGGGCATCACTACGGTTACTGTGAATTCTCTCCCCACGGTAGAATGGACGGCTCCGATTATGTTGGAAGCCTATTGCCTGAATGAGGAAATAACCCTGTCAGGAACTCCTGCCGGAGGTGCGTTTTCGGGCCCGGGTGTTACGGGGAATCTCTTTTCTGCGGGTGATGCGGGAGTCGGTAATTTCACCATAACCTATACCTACACGGATCCCAACGGCTGTTCGGGCTCTGCGGTTTCTCCCGTCATTTTGGTCAGCTCCTGTTATGTTTCTCTTACAGAAAACGATGCCGCGGGCTTTGAATTATTTCCCAATCCAACGGGCGGATTGTTGTTTATCCGCTCCGAAACGGATCTGAATCGGGTTTCCGTTTTGTCTTCGGCGGGTGCCACGGTTTGGGAGTCCGATCTGAACGGCTCCGAATTTCAGGCGGACATTTCCCGCCTGTCAGGCGGTGTTTACACCGTTCGGGTAGAAGGTCAGGGTATTGTATCGTTCCGGAAAATAATCCTGATCAAATGAGGAATTTTTTATCCTTTTTTATTGGCTTGACATGCCTTTCGGCAACGCAGGCACAGCCCGTCGTATCGCTTCGGATTGCCGATCTTTGGTTGGAGGAAACGAATATCCCCGGTTTTCCGGCGTTTCACTCGGGCGCAGTGGGCCAACACGAGGGAAAGTGGATCATCATGGCCGGGCGCACCAACGGTATGCACGGGTTTTATCCTCCTTTTGCTTTTCCCGGAAACGGTCGGCAGCTCAATGTGTATGTGGTAGACCCCGAAGAGGGAAATATATGGTCGGTACCTAATGACGGCATAACCGACGTGCGCATACGCGAACAGCTCAGTTCCTCCAACATGCAGTTTGCCCAGAGAAACGATAAACTTTACATCACGGGCGGTTACGGATACATGAACGCCATTGATGATTTTACTACGTTTCCGTACCTTACCTCTGCCGATATGGGCTGTCTGACGGATTCCGTTATTGCGGGCGGTGATATCAATTCCTGTTTCAACGTTACTGAGGACAGCCTGTTTGCGGTTGCCGGGGGGAGAATGGGACGCATTGACGAACGGTATTTTTTGGTATTCGGGCATTATTTTCATCACCGTTATTCAGTGGCCGATCTGGGCAGCTTTATTCAGCGTTACACTTTTCAGATCCGTATGTTTGATCTGGCCGATTCAAACTCAGTATTTGAGCCACAAAACGTGCAGGTGGTTACTGATTCGGTTAATTTCCGCCGGCGTGATTTTAACATGACACCTTTTGAAGAAGGAAACGAAAAAGGATTTTATGCTTGGTCGGGCGTGTTTCGCGATTCGGTGGATCTGCCTCATTACACGCCGGTTCGCATTAAATCGGACGGCACCTATGAGGTACTTCCCTTTGAGCAAAAATTGGCCCATTATCATAGCGGTTCGTTCAGCTTTAAGACCAACTCTCCCGGTGATATGGGAGGTCAGAACATGCATGTATTTTTGGGTGGTATGGCCGAGTATTATCCCGATCAGAACAATCAGATTTCTCAGGATAGTCTGGTGCCGTTTACCAAGCAATTCAGTTCCGTTCAAAAAAATACCTTTTCAGGTGAAATTTCAGAATATTATCACGGGGTTATTCTCTATCCGGAAGATTACTGCAATTATTTTCAGCCGGGACAGATTCGTTTTGCTTTCAACGAGTATGAAGGCACTAATGCCGAATTTATTCCCAATCCGGATTTGGTTTCTGAACAAACAGGGGTGGTTTTGGATACTTCAATCTTCTTGTCAGAAACACCTCTTCTGTTGGGTTATGTTATAGGGGGTATTCACTCTACAGGGCCTAATATAGCTGACATGAATGATCCGTCCCTTAGTTTTGCTTCGGACCGCATTTACAAAGTTTATTATACCATGAGGACTTGCGCGGATATAAAAGAGTCCGCAGTCAGCCGCGTCGGCCTTTTTCCCAATCCCACTTCGGAAACTATCCGTGTAGATACGGATGATGAGTTGAAAACCTTAATAATTACCGATGCCGCGGGAAAAACGGTCCGCTCCCAGGCCGGGCAAATAGCTTATGTATTGTACGTGGGAGACTTGGCTCCCGGAGTCTATTTTTTGCAGGCTCAGACAAACGAAAAGGCGCTGCGGGCCACCTTCGTAAAACAATAAAAATGGATGCATTTTTAAAGCGTCTGGAAGGTTGGTGGAATCCCGAAAAAATCGAATTTCCGCCCGAACCGCCCTTTGGGCCGGGGTTGTCCGATGAGCTGAAAACATGGCTCTCCACCAAAGAATCCGCCCGGTTTCTGAAAGGGTTTGAGGATTCCTGGTATTTTTTCAGACAGGGTATTAGCGGAGCGTTACCCGTTCATGAATTTGAGGCTGCCGGCTCGCATGCTGCGGTTTTTTCGCTGCACGATTTCCCGGAAATGGACTCCCGACAGGCCGACCTGTTACTGATGCACTTTTCAGAAATTCTCAAAGTAAGCGGCTACCGTGCGGTTCATCAAAATCAGAAAATGCAGAACGGTGGATATGAACGCATCCGATATTTAAAGCCGGTTCCCTATTATGACGCACAGTTTCCCGTCAATCAGGAATTCGGAAATATATTTCTACACCTAAAGGGGCGTAACAAACGGGCCGAATGGATAAAAATTCAGGTTAATTTTTATTCCGACCGAAATTATCGGCAGCCGAAATCCTTTGGGGAGCTCCTTGATCTTTTATTTAGTTTTGAGGCATGAATGTGATTGAGGTCTCCGATATCTGTAAAGCTTATGGCAGCCTTCAGGTGCTGAAGGGCATATCTCTCAGCGTGGCGAAGGGCGAATTGGTTACCCTGGTGGGGCCTTCGGGTTCTGGAAAATCAACTTTGATGCACATCATCGGCAGTTTGGATAAAGCTGATTCGGGAGAAGTGTTGATCAACGGAACGAAAATTCAGGGGATGAGTGACCGGCAGATTTCGGCCTTTCGCAATAAGCATATCGGTTTTGTGTTTCAGTTTCATCATCTCCTGCCCGAATTTACCGCGCTGGAAAATGTATGCATGCCGGCTATGGTAGCAGGAATGGGCAGGAAAGAAGCCTTACCGGAGGCGGAAAAATGGCTGAAGCGTCTTGGCCTTGAAGGCCGTATGCAGCATAAGCCCAACGAGCTTTCGGGTGGGGAGCAACAGCGGGTTGCCGTGGCCCGGGCACTGATGAATCGACCTGATATTGTTTTGGCCGATGAGCCGAGCGGGAATTTGGACAGTAAGAATGCGAAAGAACTCCACCGTCTCTTTCTGGAGCTCCGTGGGGAAACCGGACAGACTTTTTTAATCGTTACGCATAACGAAGAGCTCGCGGAACTTTCTGACCGTAAGATTTATCTTTCGGACGGAAGGCTGGCCTGATCGGTATTTCGTTTTTGTTATCCTTTTTTTTGAAGTAGGTCAATTCGGGAAAGGTTGTTATTTTTACACCATACAATCAAATTAAACCATGAAAAGAGTATTACTTGCATTTTCTCTGTTTTCAGGATTTTCACTTTGGGCCCAGCAGCCCGAAAATCCGGCTGATTACAGTGTCCGGTCAGGCTTTAACCCGGCATTGGCGCCATTTTACCATGGTGTTGCCTCCGGAGATCCGCTGAGCGACAGAGTTATCCTTTGGACACGCATAACGTTGGATGCCCCTGCCGATCCCGTATCGGTTAACTGGAAAATTGCCACCGATACCGGTTTGGTCAATGTGGTTAACTCGGGTACGGCAACCACCAATGTTTCCAAGGATTACACGGTTAAGGTGGATGCCACGGGCCTTCAGCCGAATACTTGGTACTATTACGGATTCAGTTACGGAAACCAGAAATCCATTACCGGCCGTACGCGCACATTACCGGTAGGCAATGTGGACAGTCTGCGGTTTGCGGTGGTTTCCTGCCAGGATTATCAAAACGGATATTACAATGCGTACCATCATATGGCTACCCGTAACGACATTGATGCGGTTTTTCATTTAGGAGATTTTATTTATGAGTATGCCGCAAACAGCTCTGTTGGAAGGGAGCATGAGCCGGCAGTTGAAATCATCAGTCTTTCCGATTATCGGATCCGCCACTCCCAATACCGGCTGGATGCCGATTTACGCAGTGCGATGCAACAATACCCCTTTATCTGCATCTGGGACGATCATGAAACTACCAATAATTCCTACAAAGACGGAGCAGAAAACCATACACCCGGTACTGAGGGAAACTGGGCCGATCGCACGTCTTTTGCCACGAATGCCTATTCCGAATGGATGCCTATCCGTTTGCCCGAAGTGAACAATAATTACAAAATTTACCGCCGCTTTACCTGGGGCAATCTGGTAGACGCCTACTTTTTGGAAACCCGTTTATTGGCCCGTGATGAGCAGGTTGCCGGGCCTTTGGTGGATATTAATAATGCCACCGTATTGGATACCAACAGGCGGTTGTTGGGCCCCGAACAGATGGAATGGCTCAGAAGCGGCTTTGCCGGCTCTTCGGCTACTTGGCAACTGCTTGCCCAGCAGGTCATGGTGGCACCGTTGCTTTTCGACTTTTTGGGGCAAAAGCGGATCATCAATACCGACCAATGGGATGGCTATGTTCCTGAGAGAAACCGTCTTTACAGTCATGTTCAGAACGAAAACGTGGATAATCTGGTGGTGCTCACCGGGGACATTCATACCTCATGGGCCAATGATTTACCTCTTCCTAATTACAGCAACGGTACCAATTCTTTAGGTGTGGAATTTGTGGGTACGAGCATCACTTCCGAAAACTTACTTGACCTGCCTGGCGCACTGGGATTGATTCAATCCTCTAATCCACATATCAAATGGGCGGATTTGGATAAGCATGGCTATATGATTACGGACATGAATCAAACCCGAACTCAAAATGACTGGTATTTTGTGAGCACCGTGGCAAGTACTGATTATACCGTAAGTTGTGGCAAATCCTATTTTGTGAATCAGGGTCAGAAGAGCCTGACCCTGGCCCAGGGATGTGCTACCCAAACCAGAGTTTATCCACCTCTGGCCCCGGTTCCTGTTTTGAACGCTTCACTCATTGATTATGATAATGTGCTTGTGTTCAGCGTGTATCCCAATCCGTTTATGGAGCAGGTGGTGGTTCAGTTTCATCTGATAGAACAGGATGATATCACGCTGGAAATTTTGGATATAAACGGCAAAAAAGTCTATTCAAGCTTTTTGGGTAAGGTGCCCAAAGGGCTCCAATATGCCCACTTTGACGGATCACAGCTGGCGAAAGGCCAGTATGTGATTTTGCTCAAAGGCAATAAAAAGGCAGCGGGAAAAATGCTGCTTAAAATAGAGTAAAAAAATGAAATGCTTTTTTAAGCGAATGAAAACCCGGGTATAGCCCGGGTTTTTTTATTGCATGTTATTTAAAATCCGCACGGCGTTGAGGGTTATAAAGGTA
>JBIJBG010000176.1:0-4949 GCA_044345355.1 Flavobacteriales bacterium | reverse complement strand
GGACAGTTTTTATGGTCAAAGCCGGGTTTACGCAGGCAGTCTTCTTTTGCATAAGGCCGAAACCATGCTTTCGGAAGGGGCCGATATATTAGACATCGGAGGGGTTTCTACCCGGCCAGGTGCTGATGAAGTTTCGGAAGAGGAGGAATTACAGCGCTTAATACCCGGCATTCTGGATATTGCAAAGCATTTTCCCGGGGTACCTTTCAGCGTGGACACTTTCCGCTCGCGTGTGGCACGCGAAGCCGTGTCAGCAGGTGCTGCCTGGATTAACGATATTTCAGGAGGCACGGCAGATCCACACATGATTGAAACGGCGGCGGAACTTAACGTACCTTACGTATTGATGCACATGCGCGGAACACCCCAGACTATGCATGAGTTTACGCAGTATGATACCTTGTTGGAAGATGTGATTTTTGAATTGGCACAGCGCAGGGAGAAACTGCTTGCCTCGGGAATTCATGATCTGATTTTGGATCCCGGTTTCGGATTTGCAAAAACAATCGAGCAAAATTTCATGCTGTTGAATCAGCTTTCCCGATTTGCCGTTTTCGGGCATCCCATTTTGGTCGGCATTTCCAGGAAAAGCATGATTTGGCGAACGCTTCGCACAAATCCGGAAAAAGCATTGAATGGAACAACCGCCCTGCACATGGCTGCTTTGATGCAGGGAGCCGATATACTCCGTGTTCACGATGTTCGTGAAGCAGCCGAATGCGTAAGGCTTTTCTCGCGCATTCGGGTAAAGGCATAGTGGCGAACATTCCGTATATTTGCGCCAATCCCTCAAATCATCGAAAAATTTGCAGACATATTGACCTTTTTCAGTTCCTTTACCTGGCTTGATTTTCTTGATCTGCTTTTGGTTGGGTTTCTTCTTTTTCAGGCTTATACTTGGATAAAGGGCACGCCGGCTCTTACGATCTTTCTTGGTCTGTCTGCTCTGTATCTGTTGTATCTGCTTACGGAATTTTTGGGACTCCGGCTTCTGAGCCGTTTGTTCGGTCAGTTTGCAGGCGTGGGTGTTTTGGCTATCGTTGTTGTTTTTCAGCAGGAAATCAGGCGTTTTTTGCTCATGGTGGGAAAAGTGGGCATCACGGGACACCGAAAACTGCTGTTCCGAATTTTAAAAGGCAATGGCAGCCGCACGGCTCCTGATTTGGACTATGGCGAAGTATGTATTGCTTTGGAGAAATTTACTGCGCGAAAAACCGGAGCACTTATCGTGGTTTCTGAATTACCGCGGCTTAAGCCCTGGGAGGATTCCGGGGTGGCTCTGCATGCAAGACTGACCGCAGAGTTGCTTGAAAATATTTTTTTTAAAAATTCTCCCCTGCACGACGGAGCCGTTGTCATCAGCGGGAATAAGGTGATTGCAGCCCGGGTCATTTTGCCAGTTTCGGAACAGGATGACACACTCGGCAATTTAGGTCTACGGCACCGCGCAGGTTTGGGAATAAGTGAACAGGCAGACGTCTTGGTTTTCATCGTTTCTGAAGAAACCGGTCAGATGGCCATGGCATTCCGTGGGAAATTTTACCCGGATATCACGCTTGATTTTGCTCGTAGAAAGATGAAAGAATTTAAAACCCATAAGCTTAAAGTATGATTCTGCCAAGTTGGGACTTATTGATTCTAATGGCGCTATTCGCCGGCGCCGTTTTTTACCTTTGCCGCTTATGGTTAACCCCAAAGCAGAAAAAAGAATCTTGCAGTAAATGCTCCCGTTCGTAAACAAACAAATCCCTCTTATATGAAAAGATACATTTTTTATTTTTTCGCTTCGGCTGTTTCTCTGGCCTTTACCGTTAATTCGGTGGCACAGGACTACAAAGCGCCCAAAGACACCACAACGGCCTGGGCTAAATATTGGAAATACAACCTGAATGCGGGCATTAACCTGAATCAGGCGGCGTTTTCCGAGAGCTGGAAAGGCGGGGGTGTTAATAACGTGGCTTTCGGGGCGTATTTTTTTGGCGACCTGAATTACAGCAAAAACAAGGTATCCTGGGAAAACAGCCTGAAAATGCAATACGGACAGGTACTTACCTTTAACCGAAACAGCAACAATAAGCAGGTGGGCAACTTACGTAAAAGCCAGGATTTTATTGATTTCGTAAGTAAGGGTGAATACAAATTTGCCAAGATGTGGCGCGTATTCGGGCAGGTTAATTTTTTGAGTCAGTTTGATAAAGGATACGACTATCGTGGAGTGGATGCCAACGGGAAGGACATACGTTTCCGGCTCAGTAATTTTATGGCTCCGGGATACACCACCGAATCTTTCGGTATAGAGTTTAAGCCGGTGAGTTGGTTTTATGTGAATGTGGGTTTGTTGTCGCTCCGGCAAACATTTGTCGTGGACACTACATTATATCACGAAGTACCGGCAAACTATGGGGTTGAAATCGGAAGGCGTTTCAACAATCAAATCGGTTTTTCCGTAGAAACGGCCCTGGATAAAAACGTACACAAAAACGTGAATCTGAAATTCAAATACCGCGGTTTCAAAGATTATACGGATCCTAAGAAAACGCTGTCCGGCGAAATGATTCATCGGATTGATGCGTTGGTTTCCGCTAAAATCACCAAATACATCATCACCAGTCTTGGAGCCATCATCATGTATGATGCCACTCAGGATAAGCGCGTGCAGTGGAGTCAGAGTCTGGCTTTGGGAATTTCCTACAAAATATACGGAAACAAGGAAGTAAAAAAGAAATAGAACATAAGTGGTTTTAAAAAAAAGGGAGTGGTCTTTACGGCACTCCCTTTTTTATTGGGTATTTTACTGGATTGTGAAGTCGTGCTCTACTTCCTTCACATGATCACCTTCCCCCACTTTTACCCGAATGGTAAAAAGCGTTGGTTCGTTTAATGAGACAATGATCTCATCCGTGAGGTCGAAATCGGTAACCTCTACATGGTTGTCATAATCAAAAACCAAAGAGGCAGGAGCGTTTTTTTCAAAAACTTTTATTTCAATATCATGAATGATTTCTTCCCCGTGAATGTGTACATCCAGCGTGACGGGGCCGGAATACACGGCATCTTTGGCCGGTGAATTGATTTCAATGTCATACTCTCCTTTTTCTTTTTTACATCCTGTAAATACTAAGGCATTTAATGCCAGTAAGGTCAAAACCACTGTACTTTTTTTCATATGTATTAATTTAAAATAAAACCGTATTTAACAAGGGTTTGGTTAAAGTAACCGTCATAAACCCTGAGTGAGAGTTCATAATTACCGGAGGTCCAGGCCGACCCGTTGGTTGGGATATTGAGAGAATATGCGGATTGCGTGGTATTCAATGTGTCGTTTTTGGAAAACAGGTTGCTCGCTGAATTGGGTCTGCGGATGCGGGTTTGGATGATGTAAATGCGCTGGTCGTCAGTAATATCAGCCGATAAGGTTATCGGTTGCCCCAAGGGGTATGAATTGTCCTGTATGGGTGAGCTAACGTTCACCTCGGGTGCCGATGTATCAGCCGGGTTTTTTATTTTAATGTTCCGCAGGTCAAATTCGCTTTGGTTTCCGGCGGCATCCACGGCCGTGAGGATGAGGTGATACCAACCGGCTCCCGCATTTTCCGGAACAGGGATGGAAAATGCCGGCGATGCCACCAGGCCTGAAATGTTGTCGATGATGATTTTTGACCAGATTACTCCGTTAGCTTTGTCATGCGTATGCCCTTCAAAATTTTCATGAATATCAATTTTGTATTGGGAAAGGGCTTCATTATCCGTAATCATTGCTGCAAAAGGTAGGTCGGTACCCGCAACAATTTCAGCGGAGTCTGTAGGACTTAGAATAGCCGCCTTCGGGCTTTCCTTGTCGGCTTTTTTGCAGGAATGGAACAAAAAAAACGGGATGGACAGCGTTATGACAATCAGTTTTTTCATATTGTAAATGCAACTTAGTTGCAAAAATAAGCATTAAATTTTAATTTCCAAGGGAATGCTCAATCCGATTAAAAAATTTCTGCCCGGTTCGGGCAATCCTATTCTTCGCCAATTGCTCAGGTGATTAAAATAGCGGGTGTTGAATACATTTTGAATGGAAAAATGAATTTTGAGGGATTGATTTTTTATGTTGAACCGGGTTCCCATATTCCAGTTGAATAGGGCGTATCCCGGGGTGAATAATTCATTTCGCGCATTCAGAAACTGGGGCGCAGCCCAGCGCATTTCAATACCCGCAAAGGTTTCACCGAACCATTTTCCCGGCAGGTCGCGCTCATATTCCATTTCGGCATGTCCGCCAATGGGCGGAATCATGGGGAAATTATATCCGGTAGTGGGGCTGTAGGTATACACCATCTGTCCGCCCAGGTTCAGGTGGAGTCCGTCTACCGGGTGATAATCCACCAAAAATTCCATACCGGTGTGCAATCCGTCGTTTTGGGTATATTTCCAAAGTAAACCGGCTTCGGGTAAGGGCGAAAATTCAGCCGTGGGATTGAGGTAAATGTATCCGAAAAAATAATTGAAGAAGGGGGAAACGGAAATGTCTATTTTTTCTTTTTCAATCACCAGATTCAGGTCAAACTGCAAACCCCGTTCGGGGGTTAATGTACTGTCTCCTTTCTCGTGACGCAGCGATCCGTGGTGAATTCCGTTGGCGGTGAGTTCGATGGCGGTGGGCAGCCGGTAGCTGCTTCCCACATTTATTTTCAGGTTCACGTCTTCATGCGGAAGCAGGCTGATGCCTATGGCTCCCGAAACGTTTCCGAAGCTTCGGTTTATTTCCGGTGCGGCCCGCTCAGTACCCGAGGCAACTCCATTTTCAAATACGGTGCGATAAAAAGCCCGGGAACGGATGTGGGCATAGTCGTATCGGATTCCTCCGGTTAGCACATTTTTTTCGGATATGTTGTATTTAAAAAAGGCATAGGCGCCTATTCCGTATTCTGAAAAATCGGGAATCAGGAAAGAATATCCGTCTG
>JBIJBG010000173.1:0-4961 GCA_044345355.1 Flavobacteriales bacterium | reverse complement strand
TACGCTCGGCAATTTTTGTGGATACTTCACGGAAAAGTTCTGTAACGGCCTCTTTGTTCTGCAGATAACTGAATACAATCCTACGTGAGTGGGTGCTGTCAGTTTTTGACTTGTTCAGAAGGGGCTCCACGAACGTTCTTAACGCTTTCGCTTTAGCTACCGTAGTGGTGATTCTTTTATGGGTAATCAGCGAGGTGGCCAAGTTGGAAAGAAGTGACTTTCTGTGGGAGGATGTTCTTCCGAGGTGATTTATTTTTTTACCGTGTCTCATGTCAATTCGATTTTCAGAGAATTACTCTTTGTCTAGTTTGTATTTTGTCACATTCATGCCAAAGTGGAGGCTCTTGCTTTTTACCAGATCTTCCAGCTCCATCAATGATTTTTTTCCGAAGTTGCGGAATTTTAAGAGGTCATTTTTGTTGAAAGATACTAATTCGCCAAGTGTTTCCACATCTGCAGCCTTTAGGCAGTTTAAGGCACGTACCGACAGATCCATGTCCACCAATTTAGATTTCAGCAGCTGGCGCATGTGAAGGAATTCTTCATCAAACTCTTCTGTTTGCGCTTTATCATCCGAATCCAATGTGATTTTTTCATCGGAGAACAGCATGAAGTGGTGAATTAGAATTTTGGCCGCTTCTTTAAGTGCATCTTTGGGATGTATAGATCCGTCTGTAATGATTTCGAAAACCAATTTCTCATAATCCGTCTTTTGTTCTACCCGATAGTTTTCAATGGAGTATTTTACATTTTTTATCGGGGTAAAGATCGAATCAATGGCAATCATGCCAGGGTCTGCACCCGGATATTTGTTCTCCTCTGCAGGTACGTATCCTCGGCCTTTTCCTATGGTAAATTCCATATTGAATTTAACGGAAGGCTCGAGATGACAAATTACCAGGTCGGCATTCAATACCTGGAACCCGGAAATGAATTTGCCTAAATCACCCGCAGTAAGTTTATCTTGCCCTGTAAAATTCATGGTAACGCGCTCTTCACTTACTGAATCAATCTGACGCTTGAAACGCACCTTTTTCAGATTAAGGATGATTTCCGTGAGGTCTTCAACCACCCCTTTTAAAGTAGAAAACTCGTGTGGAGCTTTATCAACCTTAATGGTAGTAATTGCAAAACCCTCGAGGGAAGAAAGCAGAATTCTACGGAGAGAATTTCCTACGGTGATACCGTAACCGGGTTCAAGAGGTCTGAACTCAAATTTACCCTTACGGTCATCGGATTCAAGCATGATAACTTTATCCGGCTTTTGAAAATCAAGGATAGCCATGTTTTGCTTTCTTTTAGAAATTATTTAGAGTACAATTCCACGATCAGTTGTTCTTTGATATTTTCCGGAATCTGATCACGTACCGGAAGGGATATATAAGTCCCGGAGAATTTGGAAGGATCAAAAGTAACCCAGTCCAGATTGTTTCTGTGCATAGACAGTGAAGCGGTAATTACATCCAGGTTTTTGGATTTTTCGCGTATGCTGACAACATCACCCGGCTTCAGAATGCGGCTTGGAATGTTACATACCTCACCATTCACCAAAATGTGTTTGTGACCCACCAACTGACGTGCAGCACGACGGGTGGGAGCTATGCCCATACGGAAAGTCATGTTGTCGAGCCTGGATTCACACATCCGAAGCAGGTTCTCACCTGTAATACCTTTCTGACGGCTTGCTTTTTCGAAAATTACGCGAAACTGTCGCTCAAGAATGCCGTAAGTGTATTTGGCTTTCTGCTTTTCATTGAGCTGAATGGCATATTCGGATTGTTTTTTTCTTCTTTTGGACGGACCGTGCATTCCCGGGCCGTATTGTTTGCGTTGCAGAACCTTATCCGGCCCAAAAATAGGCTCTTTGAATCTTCTCGCAATCTTTGTTTGTGGACCTGTATATCTTGCCATGGTAAATTGACTGAATTGGAATAAAATAAAAAATTAAACTCTCCTCTTTTTGGGAGGACGACATCCGTTGTGGGGAAGTGGCGTTACATCTACGATTTCGGTAACCTCAACCCCCGCGCCATGGATGCTGCGGATGGCAGATTCTCTTCCTCCACCGGGTCCTTTTACGTAAACTTTAACCCTTCTGAGTCCTAAATCAAAAGCCTCTTTCACACAATCTTGTGCTGCCATTTGAGCCGCATAGGGGGTATTCTTTTTGGAGCCCCTGAAGCCCATTTTTCCTGCCGAGGACCAAGAGATTACCTGGCCGGCAGAGTTGGTCAAAGAGATGATGATGTTGTTAAACGTAGCATTGATGTGCGCCTCGCCCATCGGCTCTACTTTCACCTTCTTCTTCGGTTGTTTGGTTTTTGCCATTTTATCTGATTAAAAAATTGAAATCAATTATTTAGTTGCCTTTTTCTTGTTGGCCACTGTTTTCCGTTTTCCTTTTCTGGTGCGGCAGTTGGTTTGTGTCTGCTGCCCTCTGAGGGGAAGACCGGAACGGTGACGCACACCACGATAACAGCCTATATCCATCAGACGTTTAATGGATAATTGTACTTCTGAACGGAGCGCGCCCTCCACCTTTATTTCATTAATTTGACCGCGTATGGATGCCAACTGATCATCGTTCCATTCGCTTACTTTAATGTTTTCATCAATTCCGGCTTTTGCCAGAATTTTTTTCGAGGTGCTTTGTCCTATTCCGTAGATATAGGTAAGGCCTATAACGCCTCTTTTGTTTTTGGGTAAATCAATACCGGCTATCCTTGCCATATAGACTTCTTAAAATTATTAACCTTGTCTTTGTTTATACTTCGGGTTCTTTTTGTTGATGACATAAAGTTTCCCGTGCCTGCGCACAATTTTGCACTCAGGACTTCTCTTTTTTATGGATGCTCTTACTTTCATAACCTATCAATTATTTATAGCGGTAAGTTATTCTGCCTTTGGTTAAATCGTAGGGTGACATTTCAATTTTAACCCGGTCGCCCGGTAAAATTTTGATGTAATTCATACGCATCTTCCCTGAAATGTGGGCAGTTATCACATGACCATTCTCCAATTCCACGCGAAACATGGCATTGGAAAGAGCCTCAATGATAGTACCGTCCTGTTCTATGGAAGACTGTTTAACCATGGTGTATTTTTACCAAATATTCGTTTTTATCAACTTCGTTTTCAATATATTCAAAAGACGACAAAATGTCGTTTCCATTTTCTGTTATCGCCACCACATGCTCATAATGAGCTGACGGCTTTCGATCGGCCGTCACGATTGTCCATCTGTCCGAAAGAGTTCTTACCGATTTTGTTCCCATGTTGATCATGGGCTCGATACAGATGGTCATCCCCGCTTTTAGTATCGGACCACTACCGGCTTTTCCGTAATTGGGTACTTCTGGTTTCTCATGAAGATTTTTTCCTATCCCATGTCCGACCAGCTCCCTCACTACGCCATATCCGTGTTTTTCAGCATGCTGCTGCACGGCTCTGCCGATATCGCCCGTCCTTTTTCCGGGGGCGGCAAAAGTACAACCTATTTGCAAACATTCCAAAGTAATTTTGAGTAATTTTTTTTTACTCTCATTATTTTGGTCTTCAAGTAAATAGGTGTATGCTGAATCTCCGTGATATCCATTTTTGATTATTCCGCAATCCACACTTACCACATCTCCGGGAAGAATTTCATAATCTCCCGGTATTCCGTGAACTACGGATTCATTGATGGAAATACACAATGTGGATGGAAAACCGCCGTAACCTTTGAATGAAGGTTTACCCCCCATATCACGGATGAAGGTTTCTGCCATACGATCCAATTCCCGGGTTTTTACACCCGGACGGATGTGCTTTACCAATTCAGCATGTGTTTCGCCTACAAGCAAAGAACTGATTCGAATGAGCTCAATTTCATCAGGAGTTTTCAGGATAATATTACCCACTGTTATTCCTGAACCGAATTAGATACTCAACGAAGTGGCCGCATTGCGACCTTTAACCCGGCCGGATTTCATTAATCCGTCCATTTCACGCATCTTCAGATAACTGTCTATCTGAGAAAGGGTATCCAATACTACGCCCACCATAATCAAAAGAGAAGTTCCTCCGTAAAAGTAGGCGAATGCGGTATTGATGTTGGCCAATGTGGCAAATGCCGGAAGAATGGCCACCAAGGCTAAAAAGAGCGATCCTGGCAGTGTGATTTTTGACATGATGTTATCAATAAATTCAGCCGTCTGCTTACCGGGACGTATTCCGGGAATGAACCCTCCGGACTTTTTTAAATCGTCTGCGATTTGATTCGGATTGATGGTAATCGCCGTGTAGAAATAAGTGAAAAGAATAATCATCAGGGCGAATGTGAAATTGTAAGCAAAAGTGGTATAGTCCTGAAAATTCCGCGCAATCCAACTTCCGCCGCCTTCATCGGCAAAACCTACCAGATAAATCGGAACAAACATAATGGCCTGGGCAAAAATGATCGGCATTACGCCGGCAGCGTTTACCTTCAAGGGTAAAAATTCTCGGCGTCCCCCGGTTTGTTTGTTTCCTACAATTCTTTTGGCAAATTGAACAGGAATTCTCCGCGTCCCCTGAACCAATAAGATGGACAGAATAATAACCACTAACAAAAGAATGATTTCCAATACGAAAAGTATCAATCCTCCACCATCCGGTTCCATTTTTGCTCCGAACTCTACGAATAGGGCAGTAGGCAGATTGGCGATTATACCTATCATAATGAGTATGGAAATTCCATTTCCTATACCTTTATCCGTGATTTTCTCCCCCAACCACATGCAAAAAATGGTTCCCGAAACAAGCAGGGTGACCGCCATTAACCACCAAAGGGCACTGTCAGGTCTTGCCATAAGGGGCACTTGGGAGGTCAGGTAGCCGGGAGCCTGAAAAGCGGTAATCAATACCGTGAGGGCACGTGTAATCTGATTAAGCCTATTACGTCCGCTTTCTCCTTCTTTCTGTAATTTTTGGAAATAAGGAAC
>JBIJBG010000171.1:0-4980 GCA_044345355.1 Flavobacteriales bacterium | reverse complement strand
AGGGCTCAAAGGGCTTTTTTGGAAGAAGGCGTTTTTAACACGAAACACCGTACCGGTATTCTTATTTTCATCAGTGAAGCGGAACACCGTGCGGAGGTATTGGGAGATACCGGTATTTCGGCCAAAGTTAGCCCGGAAGAATGGGAGCATGTGCTGCATTATATCTTGGATGGCATGCGTCAAAAAAATAAAGCGGAAGGAATTTGTGCCGCGGTAGAAGCTGCGGGTGAACTGCTTCTGAAAAAGGGTTTTCCGAAAGAGGCGGATGACCAAAATGAATTGTCGGATAACATACGTGGATGAGCATGAAAAGAGCCGTTTTACTCTCGTTTTTACTTTTATTTTTCGGTTTCCGGGGCGTTTTTGCCCAGCCGGCTTTTCCGTCGCTCAACGGCACCCATGTGCTGGACGAGGCGGCCATTTTGTCGCCCGAGGTGAAATCTTCGCTGGAGTTCATGATTCAGAAGCACGAGGATTCCACGGGAAATCAGCTGTTGGTGGTTACACTCCCGGGTTTGGAGGGATATGAAATTTCCATGTATGCCAACGAGGCCTACAACCATTATCAGCTTGGTCAGAAAGGAACCGACAACGGCGTGTTGCTTTTGGTTGCCCATGGCGACCGCAAGGTGCGTATAGAAGTAGGGTACGGTTTGGAGGGTGCCCTCCCCGATGCGCTTTGCGGCCGCATCATCCAACAGGAAATCATTCCCCGTTTTAAGGAAGGCGATTTTGACGGGGGCGTGTCCAACGGAGTAACGGCCATTTTGCAGGCCATTCAGGGTACTTATACCGCTCCCGAAAAGTCCGATCTGGAACTGCCATCAGGTTTCTCCATCGGGATTCTCATTTTCTTCATGGTGCTGATTGTGCTTATCGGCAGTTTGGGCCGCAAGGGAGGAGGAGGCGGTGGAGGATACATTGGGCGCGGCGCCTATTACGGAGGCGGCTGGTCCCGTGGTGGATGGTCAGGAGGCGGCTGGTCGGGCGGCGGCGGCGGTGGTTGGTCAGGCGGTGGCGGCGGTTTCTCGGGTGGGGGAGGCGCCGGCGGAAGTTGGTAAATTCATCCAAACAACCTGAAGGAGAAAAGGCACCCAGGGGCATTTACCTGCTAGTGGTAGCAGAGCTCCTGCTGCTCATATTGGTATTTGCTTATTTAACCAAGGCTTTTGCATGAGCACCACGGACTGGCTGGTTCTTTTTTTGTCTCAGTTGGCCATTGTGGTTTATGGGATATGGAGCAGCCGGAAAACCCGCACCTCCGAAGATTATTTTAAAGGCAGCGGCATGAGCTGGTTTACGATAGGGGTGAGCGTCATGGCTACACAGGCCAGCGCCATCACGTTTCTTTCGGCGCCGGGCCAGGCTTTTTATGACGGAATGCGTTTTGTGCAGTTTTATCTCGGATTGCCCCTGGCCATGATTCTCATCAGTATGGTGGCGGTGCCCATGTACAAAAAACTGAATGTGTACACAGCCTATGAATATTTGGAAAACCGGTTCAATGTGCAGGTGAGGGTGCTGACGGCCTTGCTCTTTCTTCTGCATCGCGGTTTGGCCGCCGGGTTCACCATTTTTGCTCCCTCGCTGGTACTTTCGGCCGTGTTGGGTTGGGATATCGTGTGGTGCAACATCGTCATAGGCGCCATCGTGATTTTGTACACGGTAACGGGCGGCACGAAAGCCGTGGCCGAAACGCAGAAGGTGCAGATGTTTATCATCCTGTGCGGGATGGTTTTTGCCGCCTACCTCATGCTGCAGATGCTGCCGGGTTCCATGGGCCTGCATGAGGCACTCACCCTGGGCGGAAAAGCGGGAAAAATGAATGTGTTGGTTACGGAATTTGCCTGGGACGATAAGTACAACCTGTGGACGGGACTAATCGGGGGCGGCTTTCTGGCCCTTTCCTATTTCGGTACCGATCAGTCTCAGGTTTCGCGTTATCTCACGGCCTCGTCGGTAAATCAGAGCCGCATGGGTTTGCTGTTCAATGCCATTTTTAAAATTCCCATGCAGTTTTTCATTCTGCTTATCGGGGTGATTTTGTATGCCTTTTTTCTGTTCAATCCGGCGCCTGCTTATTTTAACCCCAAGGCCCGTGAAACGGCCGAAAAAACATTGGGTTCCCAAGAGTTGGGCCGCTACGAAAGCGAGCTGGCCCAGGCTTACACGTTTCGGGGCGAAAAAGCGGAGGAACTGCTGAAATCCGAAAATGTCCAGACCGTTGCCGCTTTCCGGGAGGCCGATAACCGGGTAAAGGAAACGCGCAACCGGATGAATGAGGCCGTGCTGAGTGCCGACAAGAGCGCTGACCTGAATGATACAAACTACGTATTTTTTTATTTCGTCAAGGAATTTCTGCCGATCGGCATGTTGGGCCTTATTATTTCCGTGATTTTTTCCGCATCCATGTCTTCCACCTCTTCCGAACTGAATGCGCTTTCGTCTTCCACGTCGATGGACATTTACCGCAGGCTGATTAAACCTGACGCTTCGCCCCGTCATTACCTCATTTTTTCGCGTCTGAGCACATTGGCCTGGGGCATCTATGCCATTATTTTCGCGTGTTTTGCCAACCGGCTCGGTTCGCTCATTGAGGCCGTGAATGTGGTGGGTTCTTTGGTGTACGGCACCATTTTGGGTGTTTTTCTTACCGGATTTCTGCTGAAAAAGGTTCAGTCACGGGCGGTCATGGCATCGGCTCTTTTTTGGCAAACCGTGATTCTGGGCCTCTATTTTTTTACTCCCGTTCCTTTTCTATGGTATAATGTGATTGCTGGTGTGGGAGTGCCTCTGACGGCGCTTTTGATAGAAGTTGCCGGAGTACAAATGATGCGGCCCGCCAATTCCCGGGAAAAGTAAATCTTAAGGCATAAAAAAACCGCCCCAAAATTGAGGCGGTTTTCGTTTATTCTTATTTCTTTTAGCGATTCAGCGTGATTTTTTCTACGAGGCGTTTATTGTCATCAAAAAGAATTTCCACGTAATATACGCCCGTGGCCAGATGACTCAGATTCAGCTGCGTCTGATCGGAATTCACGGGGTTCGCCGTTTCGATGATTTGCCCGATTGAATTGATGATGCGCAACCGCGAAACGGAATGATTTCCGTGCCACACGATATTTACCATGCCTGTTGTGGGATTGGGGAAAATCTGAGTAAAATTTTGTTTCGATTGATCTTCCACATCCAGCCAGGGACAGGAAATAATCCATGAATTTTGGTAAACTCCGATTGTGTTGGAGGTGTCAAAACGGGTTATTTCGGGAACGCCTATATCCACGGTGGGGCCGAGAAAAACTGGCAATAGTTTACCGTTAGAAAACAGCCCTATTTTTTCTGCCACCATATAGCTCGCCGCAAGGCATTCTTTTTTCCTTGATGAAAAAAGAATCAAAAAAATCAAGGCTGCGGACTTTCGGCGACCCACATCCGTCTCAAATCCTAAAGGATGGGAAGCCGGCCCCTGCGGTGCCTTTTGACCCATCCTTTCTACGGATTTTTCGCCGTGTGGGTGCCCCGCCGAAAAATCCGATGCCGCATGAGATAAAATTCCAGCCTCAGGGGGACAATAGCGTGATTGTTGAATATGAGTTCGGAGTGAATTTTAATTTCGCCCTTAGTTTGATTCTGGTGAATTCTGCTCTTATATCCTCTATCAATAGCAACTTAAAAAAAGAAGAAAACCACTTAGCGTATTCTCCTTAAATTTGATGTGATGCACTATAGCGGACAAGTCAGAAGGGCACTTCATTTGTTGTTATTAATAAGATGTGCCATTGAATAAATAGTGATTTGAGTTTTGTAAGAGCTTTTTTTTAAACTTTTGGAGAATTCTAATCTTTAAAAAATTCCTGCGGGGTTATTTCTAATGCATCTAAAACACGAAGCAATGATTTCATAGTAAAGTTTGACCCCTTTTCCATTTTGTAGTATTGGATCCTTGAAATTTTATTCTCCCAGGCAAAAAATTCATAGCTCGAATAACCTTTTGAAATCCTTATTTGACGCAATTTTTCTCCATATTGTATCAACCGTGGATCAATATCTGCATTCGTCTTAGATGTTGTTTTTTTCGGCATATTCCGCCGAATTACCGGAAAATGATAAAAAGCTAAACATTTTTAAGTATGTTTATTAAAGTATGTTTTTTATATTTGTCAAATAAATATTAAAACAAATAAAAATGAAAAAACAAACCTGTTTGACTTTATTTGCAGTGTTCCTTTTATTTTCCGGATATGCACAAGATTTGATTATTCTCCGAGATGGTGGCGAGATTAAGGCAAAAATTACGGAAGTTGGAGAGTATGATATTAAGTATAAAGACTTTGATAACCCAAATGGTCCTGTGTATCAAAAAAGGAAAACGGAAATTTTTTTTATTAAGTATGAAAATGGAAAGAAGGAAACGTATTCGGTGGTAAGAAAAAATATGCCGAATAATCGTCCGATTTCAGGAACTTACCGGTCCAGAAATGCCAGAGGGATTACCGGCGTAGTCGTGGGCTCTACTTTTATGGTTTTTGGTGCAGCTGCCATAGGTTTAGGCATAAAAAATCTAAATAGAGCTTCGGATTATCTTATTTCATACAACTATGAATTGCTTTGGGGAGATGAAATTCAAGCCAATACATATTATAGGAATTATCTTTTTTATGATGAGGCCGGTGTAAGTTATTTAGCTACAGGGATTTCTTTGGCCATAACTTCAATACCATTTCTGGTAATGGGACCGATAAATTTGAAAAAGGCCAAATTGCTCAAGCAAACAGGTTATTTGGGAGGCCCTACATTAACTGTTTTGCCTGATGTGAGAACTGTGGTTGGAGGCAAAGGAGTAGGTAGTACTTATGGTGCAGGCATTAGCTTGAAATTTTAGTTAAATAAATGTATTGCATGAGCCATTGATGAAAAAGGTTCGATACAAAAAAACCGCCCCAAAATTGAGGCGGTTTTCGTTTATTCTTATTTCTTTTA
>JBIJBG010000170.1:0-4982 GCA_044345355.1 Flavobacteriales bacterium | reverse complement strand
ACCGTTTTTCAAATGGTTAGCTTTGTTCCATGATTTCGATTTTTCGGAAACTGCTTTGGCCTGTTTCGCTGTTGTTTGGGGTGATTGTCCGTTTGCGGAGGTGGATGTATTCCAATGTCCGCAGTCGCTTTTCGGCTCCGGTTCCCGTTGTGGTGGTCGGAAATCTGGCTTCGGGTGGTACAGGGAAAACGCCACACACCGCCCGCATTGCGGAGTTATTGCTGCACCATGGGAAAAGGCCGGCCTGGTTAAGTCGGGGTTACGGACGTAATACTTCCTGCTTTCATGAAGTGGACTATTCCGAAAAACCTTCCGAGGCGGGTGATGAACCGCTGATGGTTAAGCAGCGTTTTCCTGAGTTGCCGGTTTTTGTGTGTGCGAACCGGAAAGAGGGGATTATTAAGTTACTCCGTTCTTTTCCGCAAACGGAAGTCATTCTTTTGGATGATGCCTTTCAGCATCTGCGCATAAAACCTCATATTTCCGTCGTTTTGCTGACTCACCGATCGCTCACAGAGCCTTGGTATCTGCTTCCTTCGGGGGATGGCAGAGAACCGCTTTCGGCCCTTCGCCATGCGGATGCGGTGGTGGTTACCAAATGCCCCACAGCCTTAGTTGCGGCTGAAAAGGAGCGATTGACCCTGCACCTGAGGCAATGGTTTGGAGGGCCGGTATTTTTTTCAGAATACGTGTATCACCACCTCGAAAACCGGGAGGGGAAAACTCCCGAGGGGAAAGAAATTCATCTTTTGGCCGGTATTGCCGATCCGCTCCCCATGCTGGATTACCTGAAGTCGCGATTCGAGCAGGTTCATCCCCATTTTTTCCGCGATCATCATGCTTTCAGCCGACGCGAATTGGACCAAATTTTTACCCTGGTAGGCAATGCGCCTTTGGTTACCACGGAAAAAGACCGGGTACGTATTTTGGAGGTAATGCCTGAATCGGCCTATTACAACAATCTTTACACGCTTCCGGTAACGGTTCGTTTTCAGGAAGACAATGCTGCATTTGAGAGATGGCTCATGGCCTCACTTTTTCCCAATCAAAAAAAATAATTTAGTCAGGTCGAAAAGCTATCTTTGTCTTTTATTTTTTATGGGAAATCAAGAGGTCATTTGGGCTTTTTTGCTTACTCTTTTTGCGGGTCTCAGCACAGGTGTGGGCAGCGTGATTGCGCTGCTTACCCGAAAAACGAATCATCGTTTTTTGTCTTTTGCGTTGGGGTTTTCAGCCGGGGTTATGGTGTACGTTTCCTTTGTGGAAATTTTTGCCAAGGCAAGGATAATGCTCAGCAGTTCGGTGGGAGAGACCAAAGGGTACGTGTTGGCTACTTTCGCTTTTTTTTGCGGAATTTTGCTTATCGGTATCATTGACCGCCTTGTGCCCTCTGCCGAAAATCCACACGAACCGAAGGCTCTGGAGGAGCTTACTCCTGCAGGTGCGGCTGAAGCCAGGCGGAAACGTCTGCTTAGAATGGGAATTTTCTCAGCGTTTGCGATCGGTATTCACAATTTTCCCGAAGGTATGGCCACTTTTATAGCCGCCGTGAACGATCCGGCACTTGGAGTATCCATTGCGGTGGCCATTGCCATTCACAATATTCCTGAGGGAATCGCCGTTTCAGCACCGGTTTACTTTGCCACGGGTAGCCGGCGTAAGGCCTTCATTCTTTCCTTTCTTTCTGGCTTGGCTGAACCGATAGGGGCCTTAATCGGCTATGCTTTGTTGATGCCCTTTTTCAATGAAGCTTTGTTTGGGCTTCTGTTTGCCGGAGTGGCCGGTATCATGGTCTTTATCTCCATGGATCAGCTTATGCCTACGGCCGAAAAGTATGGGGAGCATCATTTGGCGGTTTACGGCCTGGTGGCCGGAATGGCAGTTATGGCTATGAGTTTGTTGCTGCTTGCCTGATCAGAATCCTAAAATAAATATCAGCAGAACATCCTGCCTTTTCCGAAAATCATCCTAATTTAGTTTCTTTGCTAAGAATACGGTATCATGAAAACTACCCTTCTTCGTCAGGTAACGCCTCTTTTTCCAGATAGCCACCCGAAAAAAAATCCGGTTGATGTACTCATCCGCGGGGCAAAGGTGGAGGCGGTGGAATCGTCCCTTGTCGTTTCTGCTGATGAGGAGGTGAACGCAGCGGGCCTTTTTTTAGCACCCGGTTTTTTTGATTTTTCGGTTACCGTACCTGAGCCCGGATTTGAACAAAAGGAAACCATTGAATCGGCCTGCCGTGCTGCCATCAAAGGCGGAGTTACTTCTTTCCTGCTCATGCCTGACGGAAAACCCTGCAATGACAATAAGGGCATAACCGACTGGCGTCTGCAAAAAGCAGCCCGTACAGGTGTTAAAATCATCCCCGCAGGTGCTCTTTCCAAAGGAATGGAAGGTAAAGAACTGGCTGAGATGGCTGATTTATTTTCTGCCGGTTGCCGTGTATTTACCGATAACAAAAACAGAATCCGAAATGCCAAACTTCTTCAGTTGGCCTTGTTGTATACCAAGCCGTTCGGGGGAATGATCTTGCACACGCCAGGCGAATTTTCACTTTCCCAGGGGGGAGTAATGAATGAATCGGAGCTGTCCGCCAAATTAGGGTTGCGTGGCATTCCAGAGCTGTCGGAAGAATTAGGCATTACCCGTGATTTATTTCTGGCGGAGTATTGCGATGCACCGATTATCGTGGGGCCGGTATCCTGTGCCGGTTCGGTGGAAATAATCAGACGCGCTAAGGAAAAAGGGGTAAAGGTGAAGGCATTCACTTCTCCGCACTACCTTTTGCTTACGGAGGATGAACTGGAGCAATATGACAGTTACGCAAAATTGGATCCGCCTCTCCGTAAAATCAAAGACGTGGAGGCATTGAAGCAGGGCCTGATGGATGGAACGTTGGACTTTATCGGTAGTGACCATACGCCTGAGGATGCGGAACATAAAATGATTGAGTTTGAACATGCTTCTTTCGGTATGATCGGCCTGCAGACTCTTTTCTCCGCATCAAGGACTGCATTATCCTCTGCCGGGCCCGAGGATTTAATCCGCTGGCTCAGCATAAACCCGAGAGAAGCTTTGGATATTCCTGTTCCTGCTTTAAAAGCGGGTTCGGCCTGTGAATTTGTGCTTTTTTCGCCCGATGAAGCTACCATCCCTTCGGCAGATGAAGAAGCTTCCCTGAGCCGCAACTCCGCGCTTTACGGACGGCCCCTGAAAGGAAAGGTGCATCGGGTTTTTGTAGGATAAGCAGGGTTTTGCATTATTTTTGTAAATACAGACAAACAACATACATATCATGAAAATAGCGACATTTTTCTTTGCTCTTCTTTCAGTTGTGGCAGTAACGGCACAGGTTCCGGTAAAATCGGTAGAACCCGCGGAGGATGGACTTTATGCCCGCATTACGGTTTCCAAAGGCGAAATTTTACTTAAGCTGGAGTACCAGAAAGCGCCTTTAACCGTGGCCAATTTTGTAGGTCTGGCAGAAGGAAAAATAAAAAATGATGCCAAGCCGGCCGGCACACCCTATTATGACGGATTGAAATGGCACCGTGTCATTTATCCGTTCATGATTCAGGGAGGTGATCCCGCAGGGAACGGTCAGGGTGGTCCGGGATACAAATTCCGGGACGAAATTCACCCCGACCTGAAGCATAACCGTGCAGGTACCTTATCCATGGCCAACGCAGGTCCGGCAACCAACGGCAGCCAGTTTTTTATCACCCACAAGGAAACTCCCTGGCTCGACGGGAAACACGCCGTATTCGGATATGTGGTAAGCGGACAGGATGTGGTGGACGGCACCCAGCAGGGGGACAGTATCATTAAAGTGGAAATTATCCGTATGGGTAAGGATGCCAAAAACTTCAACGCAGCTAAGACGTTCGACGAGTTGAAGAATAAATAAATATTCTTTATTGATTCATTTAGCCCGTAGGTGAATACGGGCTTTTTTATCTTAAGGGATATCATCGTCCTGCTTGGCAAATTTTGCGATGATATCGTGAAACTGAACTCCCAAAATCACTTTCTCGAAAGCCGTGGTTTATTTTTTTTGACTTTTTTTCGGCTTCTCCTTAGTTTCAGGCTCCGACTTTTTCCCATAATCCAATTTCCCTCCCAGGTTGCTCATCTGCCGCAGAATAAATTGCCGCCTACCCAACACATATCCGCTCGGTTTTTTGGCAGAATACCTTCTGGGGTTGGGTAAAATGGCTGCAATCAGGGCCGCTTCTTCCCGGCTCAGCCGTTGGGCATCCTTTCCGAAATAGGCTTTGGCGGCTGCTTCCGCACCAAAAATGCCGTCACCCATCTCAATGGAATTTAAGTATACTTCCATGATGCGCTCTTTGCTCCACAATAACTCCATCAACAGAGTAAACCATGCTTCCAATGCCTTACGTACATAATTGCGCGATGGCCACAGAAATACATTTTTGGCAGTCTGCTGCGAAATGGTGCTCCCTCCCCGTATCCGTTTCCCTTTTTCATTTGCTTCCTGCGCTTTTTCTATGGCTTTAAAACTGATTCCGAAATGCTTCAGAAAAGTTTGGTCTTCCGACGCCACTACGGCCATCTGCAGGTTCGGGGATATTTTTTCCAGCGGTACCCATTCGTGGCGCAGGTTAAATTTCTTCCCGTCTTCTCTGTGCTCCAGACTGCGGATGAGCATGAGCGAAGTTCCCGGCACCGGCACCCATTTGTAAATCAACACCCATAAGAAACTGAAGGCGATGAAGCCGAGGATACAGTAACCTAAAAATTTCAGGATTTTTTTAAACGAAAAGCCCGATGCTTTTTTGGAGGTACCTGTTGCGGAAGCTGTTTTTTTTCTGGCCAAAAGAATGCATATTTTCTGGCGCAAACTTAATGCATTCACCCATAATGATGCAAAAAAAGGAATACAGTATTTCAGGGCAAAAGTCCCAATTCTTTTTCCAGATTTTCCTGAAGTGTTTCAAAAAAAGAGATGGTTCCTG
>JBIJBG010000169.1:0-4985 GCA_044345355.1 Flavobacteriales bacterium | reverse complement strand
CATTACCTACATCGATTCTGCCTTTTCCCAGGCGGTTCGTGAATCCGGCATTACCTGGTATGGAATAGTGGTTAAATGAGGTTTCTTTTATCCGGGCCGTAACCTGTTCGGGAGTATAGCCGGGGAAGGCGGAAAAAATAAGTGCCGAAGCTCCTGAAACTACAGGTGCAGCCCAGGATGTTCCCATACCCACATTAGCAAAACCGGCAAGCGATGTGGTGAACATGTTTACTCCGGGTGCTGAAATATCCACTGCTTCATAAAAGGAAGAAGACGCCGATTTTACATCGGTAATGTCTGTGCCGGCTACACAAAGTACTCCTTCTAAAGAGGCCGGCCAAAATGGATTGGAATTATTGCTGTTGCCGGCCGAGGCTACCATGAGGCACCCCTTGTTAATAATCGCGTAACGGGTTACATCTTCAATGAGAGGCCAGGTATAGGTGTTACCCCAAGAACAGTTGATTACTTTGGCTCCTTTCTCGGCGGCATAAAAAACACCGGGTTCCGCTCCCGACCATTGGTTGGATGAGTTCACAATTTTTATCGGCAGATAGGGACTTTGATAACTTATCCCAACCCCATCCGTAGTATTATTCACCGTGGCAGAGGCAAGTCCCGAAACAGCCACACCATGGTTGGCTCCGCCACCCGTATTGTATTGCGCGTTGTTATTGTTGCTTCCCGTGTTCCATCCTCGGTTGTTGTCTACCCATCCGTCTCCGTCATTGTCCACACCGTCTATCGGATCTGATGTGTTGTAAGCAATGTTTTGTAAGTCGGCATGGGAGAAATTGGTTCCTCCGTCGGGCAGTCCTACAATAACTGAAGACGAGCCCGTGGAAACATCCCAGGCGGCAGGTACTCCGATATGCCCGATATGCCATTGGGACGAAAGTTGCGGATCATTGGGAGTGAATTGGATTTTTTCACCATTTTCCGGGGTGACGAAAAAATTGGGATGAACATAATCCACCGTTCCGGTCATTTTTATCCGGGTCATAACCTCCTTTACCGGATAATTTTCTGAAAATTCAGCCACATAAACCCGACTTAAATCAACTAGATTTCTTCCGAAGGCATCCGTTTTTCGCTCTGGTTTTTTCGCCTGCGGAAACAATTTAAAACTCTGGGCCGAGATGGATTCCAGATAATTTTTCAGGGATCCGCTTTCGCTCAGCGCATTCAGGCGGTCTTCTTTCAACTTGAAATAAATGCGCCCCTTGGCAAAATGCACGCCTTCTTCCAGGTCTTGAGGAATTTCAAATCGAATGGGTAATTGATTATCCGCCGGCATCCATTGTGCCCGGCTTTGGGCAAACAGAAACGGGAAAAGACCTGCCAGGATAATTTTTTTTAGGATGGCACGCATGATGGCTTTCTTTCAAGAAAGGGTAAATTTACTAAACATTCCTAAATCGCAGGGCTAACGGGGCACAGTTTTATAGGTGGGAATGGTTTCCAAAAAGTGAATTTGGTTTTCAAAAATCCGAAAACAGATATGCCGGATTCCGTTGGTAAGCAGCAACAGTTCAGGTTGTAAAGGCTTTGCGTAGGCCGCTATCTGATGCATGGTTTGTTCCGTGAGTTCCACTTCGGGAGCCTTGCACTCGGCCAAAAGAAGGCAGCGGCCTTCCGGGCTCATGATGGCCAGATCCAACCTTCGTGACAATCCGTTTACATTCACTTTTTTTTCGGTGATCGAAAGTCCTGCGGGGTAATTCAGGTGTCGGATTAAATAATGGATAAGATGTTGCCGAACCCATTCTTCCCGTGTAAGCACCAAGTCTTTCTTCCGCAGATCATCCCATATCAGCCAGCGCCCTTCCGCAAACCGGGTACGGGCTTCATATTCCGGTAAATTCAGTGCGGGAAAACCTTCAGGTTTCATGGTTTGCAGTATTGTCCGTAGGTAAGTTCCGCTTCCCGGATGCCTAATTCGGCAGCCTTTTTAAAATCGGCACATGATTTTTCTCTGTCGGAATTTAATCGGTAAACCGCCCGGTTGTAATAAGCATCTGCAAATTCCGGATTGATGGCGATGGCTTTGTCTAAGTCGGCAAGGGCTTTTTCCGATTCAGCCAGTTCATCCCACACGAGTGATCGGTTGAAATAGGCTTCCGAATATTCCGGGTCGAGCTGAACCGCGCGGTTAAAATCAGCCATGGCTTCCTGAAAACGGGTGAGTTCAAAACGACAGATTCCCCGATCATGATAGGCGGATGCAAATTCGGGTTCCAGGGAAATGGTTTTGTCAAAATCCTGTAAAGCCAAGGCCAAATCGCCAAATTCATAGTAAGCCAAAGCGCGCTCATAATAAAGTTGGGCATTTTCCGGTTCCTGCTCAATCATGCCGTTTAGTTTCTCAATAGACGGAGAGGCATTTTTTACGGATACGGTATCTCCGTCTGTAGCTTTGGTATTTAGGTTTTCTCCACCGCAGGACGATAAAAAAACCGAAATGAGAAGTATAAGAACGGGCAGCAACCCCTCTTTTTTCTGAAAAATGTGCGTCATTGCATTCCGATTTTTGGTTTATTTTGAGTCGGTAAAGAACCTCTTATCTTTGTAACGGATACAAAAGTTCAAAAAAAATAGTTAGCATGGTTGATTACATGAATGAAAGGTTGGAAAGCCTTCCTCCACATCTGAAAAAATTTATGGTTCCCCAGCACTATGAATCGTACACACCCGTAAACCATGCGGTATGGCGTTATGTCATGCGCCAAAATTTAAGTTACTTGTCTGAGGTAGCTCACTCCTCTTATCTGGAGGGTTTGGCCAAAACGGGTATTACGTTGGAGCGAATTCCTTCCGTAAAGGAAATGAATGATATTTTAGGCAAAATCGGCTGGGCGGCCTGCACGGTGGACGGATTTATCCATCCTCAGGCATTCATGGAATTTCAGGAACATAAGGTTTTGGTGATTGCCGCTGATATACGGCAAATTGACCATATCGAATATACACCGGCTCCTGACATCATTCACGAAGCCGCCGGTCATGCACCCATCATCGCGGATGAGCATTATGCGGAATACCTGCGCCTGTTTGGTGAAATCGGACGAAAGGCTTTTTCTACCGCCAAGGATTACGAACTTTTTGAAGCCATCCGCCATCTTTCCATTATTAAGGAGGATCCTTATACCGCCCCTGAAGCCATTCATGCGGGTGAGAAAAAAATAGAAGAGCTGGTCGCCGATTTGGGTGAGCCCAGCGAGATGTCGCTCATTCGCCGGCTTCACTGGTGGACCGTGGAATATGGGCTGGTCGGTAACCCGGAAAGTCCTAAAATTTATGGGGCAGGTTTGCTTTCTTCCATTGGGGAAAGCGTGAGTTGCATGAAATCCGACGTAAAGAAAATTCCCTACAGTCTGGAGGCAATGCATACCGATTTTGATATCACCAAGCCTCAGCCGCAGCTTTTTGTAACACCCGATTTTAAGTTTCTTTCCGAGGTTTTGGAGCAGTTTGCCGATACCATGGCGCTACGTCGTGGCGGCAGTTACGGACTGAAGCTCGCAAAGGAGAGCGGCTCTCTGGCCACCGTGGTATTTTCTTCCGGATTAGCTGCGTCTGGAACTCTGAATGATTATATTTTGGATGGTTTTGGCCACCCTGCCTATGTGTCCTTCTCGGGGCCCGTTTCCCTTTCTGATAATCATACCGAATTACCCGGACATGGAATCGGTTATCATCGGGAAGGTTTCGGATCACCCTGCGGAAGTTGGAAAAATACCGCTAAAAATCCGGAGTGGCTGAGCGAACAGGAACTTCAGGATTTGGATATTAAGGTTGGGAGAAAGGCTGTGATTGAATTTAATTCGGGAGTAAAGGTTTCGGGAATTCTTTCAGGGGAAACCCGCCACTTAGACGGGCGGCTCATGTTGTTAAGTTTTTCCGATTGTTCGGTTACTTTTGGCGACATGATACTTTTTCAACCGGAATGGGGTACATACGATATGGCCGTAGGTGTACAGATCAGTTCGGTATATTCGGGAGTGGCCGATCCGTATCATCATGTCATGGAGTTTAAAGTATCTTCCGAAACTACTCATAAAATAGACTATGACATGCAAACAAAGAAGTTGTTTGCATTATATGAGCAGGTGAGAAATATCCGTGAGGCCTGTTCCGGTTATGATCAATTGGAAGAACTGGCAAACACACTGGCAGCCGAATTTCCGCAGGATTGGCTTTGCACGATGGAAATCCTCGAAATATTGACCGATGTAGGGTTGTACACTGATTTGCGTTTGGCTTTGCATTGCAGACTGGAAGAGATGACCGAAAGGATTCCCGCATGTAAAAAATTGATAGAGGACGGTTTCCGTCTGGCCAAACGGACCATTTGACATGGCTCACTTTTTTTGTTTTTTCGGGAGAAAATTCTCCGTATTCTATCAACGGAATTTGTGTGAAAGTATCTGAACTTTCCATCCTGTTTAGTCTTTTAATGCGTACTTTCGCGTGATTGTATGGGAAAGAATAAACTCAGCCGATTTGCCGATAACGACCGCTTTGATAATGTAATTCAACCCGTTTTTCAGGATACGTTACGGAATGGTTTTCCCCTGAAAGGAAATTGGGCATCCGAATATTTTAAAAAGGATCTTCCGTTGTCTTTGGAATTGGGCTGCGGTAAAGGGGAGTACACAATCGGTCTCGCACGGGCCGATTCTTCCCATCAATTTATCGGGGTAGATGTGAAGGGAGCCCGCCTGTGGCGAGGGGCAAAAACGGCTTTGGAAGAACCGCTTCCCCATGTGGCATTTCTTAGATTACGCATAGATCAGATCGGGCATTATTTTTCCAAAGAAGATCAGGTAGATCGCATCTGGATTACTTTTCCCGATCCTCAGCCCCGTGAAGGAAAAGAAAAAAAACGGCTTACCTCGCCTCAGTTTCTTGAGCGCTATCGTCTTTTTTGTTCGGAAGATTGCGTGGTGAATCTGAAAACCGATGACCGCGGATTATACGAATAT
>JBIJBG010000168.1:0-5034 GCA_044345355.1 Flavobacteriales bacterium | reverse complement strand
CCAAACCCGTGTCCACATTTCGGCCAATGACGTACCAACGGTTTTTCGACTCTTTCAGGGCGTAAGGTTCTACCCGTTTTTGTTCGGCCTTTTCTTCGTAAAATTTATGGTATTGGAATTTAATCAGAAACCGGTTTTGTATGGCATGGAGCATTCCGCTGAAATGTTCCGTGCCCAGAGGCTTACGCTTTTCAAAAAAGATACGGTCTGAAAGCCGGTCAGATACCTGAAGCATGTTATACGTATCAAAAGCTTCCAGTATCCGTTCGGTGTATTCCGACTTTTCCTCACTGCCGAGGCGGTAATTACGCGTGCCGTGATCATAAAAAATATCCAGATGATATAAGCTCCGGATATCATTCAGATCCCGATGAAAGGTACGTGCGGAAATCATGAAATCATACCCCTGAATGTGCGATTCCCGCTCCAGATAATCCATGATTTCATCCATGGAACAGGGACCTCTGCGCAATTTTTTGATGATCAGATTGATGCGGGCTAAGGATTCTCGTTTTGACATGGCTTGCGGTATGAGATTAAAAGGCAGGCATGAAGCCGATCGGTTTATGGTCTTTTTTACGCATACTTTCTTCTTCAGCCGCAAATTGCAAAAGTTCTTCCGAATTCGGGAAGCCCCCGTTCAGAATTTCATACATTTCACATTTACGGGCCAGGTTTTCAATCATGCCTCCCGAGAAACGGAACTGCCCGGCAAGCAATTCCGCAGAGGCCTCTTCCAGATGGGGTATTTTATCCCTCAGGATTTTTGTGCGAATCGGCAAATCGGGCTCATAAAAGGCCAATTTGTATAAAAATCGCCGGTCAAAGGCCGGGTCAAGGTTGCCTTCCAGATTGGTTGTTGCCATCAGAATGCCGGAAAACTTTTCCATTTTTTCCAATAAAATGTTTTGTATGGCATTTTCAGTCTGGGAGACGGGCGAAGAGGATGGCTTGTTTCTGGTTGAAAACAGGGCATCTGCTTCATTAAAAAGGAGTATGGGAAGTGTTTCGCAATGTTCGGAAAATTCCTGGTAGTTCTTGAAAATCGCGCTGATCTTTTTTTCGCTTTCTCCGTAAAACATGGATTTGGTATTGCCCATATCCACCCACATCACCGATCGACCGGTTTTGCGGGCGATTTGCAACACGCTTTCCGTTTTTCCGGTACCCGGAGGACCATAAAAAATAATGCTGATACCCTCAGGCATATTTTTTTCCTGAAGTCTTTCCCGTATGCGGGATAAATTTTCAGCAGACAGGGTTTGCTCCAGCAGCCGCAGTTTTTGTTGCAGGTCCGCATCAAAAAACAACGCCTTTTCCGCAATTTGGTCGGGTTGCAGTACGTCTTTTCGCGCAACTACCCTCTTTTTAGTCAGGTGAATATCCTGCTCCTGTAGCCATTCTATGGTCAGGTCTGTCAAAACCAGTTCCACATGGTTGCTCCAAACAGCGCTCTTCATTTCTACTAAATTTCTTTTCATCAGCTCGTTTCGTTCCCGCAGAATGCCTTGTGAAAAGCGCACACCCTCGGGGGAATAATCAAACATTTCATTGACAAGGCTTTCCAGATTGGTGCTTTCCGAACCCATAAGAAAATCCCAGATAATGGCTCCGAAAGCAAAATATTCGGGAGTGGTCAGGTTGAACTGGCGCCAGTTTTTTATCAGCGGAATTTGTGCATTTGCCGCCCATAAAGCCTCGGCTTTCTTAAACATCTCCGAGGGCATTCTTTTGTCTTTTTGCCTCCAATCCAGCAGGTCTTTTATTTCTTTGAGCAGATCGTACACATCCCCGATTATTTTTGGCGCCGGGGTGTTTACGGGCTTTCTGTAAAGAAGATTTTCCATCACCGCCGGGTTCAGGCGATAACGGCGTGTAGTCGGATTGTCGTTTTTGGCGCGGTGGTTAGTTTCTATTTCCAGCCAGTTGGCATCCTCCAGCGGCTCCAGAAACGCAACCATATTCAATAGGGAGGTAACGGGGCAATGGATGTGCCGGGCAAGTTCCGCTATGGAGAAATCTTCATCGCTGCAGTTGAAGGAAAAGGCATGCGCCAAAATATAACAGCCCTCGGGCGGCAGCGGAATCTGGCGCGAAATTTTCTTTGCCAGCGGAAGCCAATCTTCCTTTTTGTCTTCTTTTTTCGCACGTGTCAGGCTGGTGAGCTCATGAATGAGGCAGAGGAGGTCTGCGGATATTTGGTTTGTTTTTTTGGTTTTCATCTTCCAAAGAAAAACCGTCACTCCGCCAAAACATGTCACAATGCTTACCGGAAATTCAAAAATTAAGTTAAACGCAAAATCCGCCCGCAGATGGCATGCAATGCCTCTTCATCGTGCGAAATGAAAAGTACGGAGATTCCCCGTTCTTCCCTGAGCGAATCAAGCAGCCGCAGAATTTCCCATTTGGTTTCGTAATCCAGGGCTGAAACACATTCATCGCAGATAAGCAAATCGGGCTTGCGGGCTAAAGCCCGGGCTATGGCAATCCGCTGTCGCTGTCCACCGCTGAATTCATCGGGATACTTTTGGGCATCGGAGGCCGAAAGACCTACCCGTTCCAGCCATCCGGAAACTGTTTCATTTTCTCCTGAAGGCATTACTTCCTTAATTTGACGGCCAATCCGCATTTTTGGGTTTAAGGACCCGAAGGGATCCTGAAAAACCATACTGATTTTTACCTGTCTTTTTTCGCGGAGGCCGTATACAGTTTCTCCGTAAAAAAGCAGCTCGCCCTTTTCCGGCATCAGCTGTCCGCAAATTACGGATGCCAGGGTGCTTTTTCCGCCTCCCGAAGCACCTGAAATTCCCAGCGTTTCCCCTTGCTGCAATGAAAAGGAAAGGTTTTCCCATACGCGGATTTTTTTCGTTCCGAAAAGCCCTTTGGGCATCGTATGGCTCACACACAAGTTTTTAGCCTCAAGTAGGGGTATATTTTTTAAACCGAAATCCGTGTTTTTTTCTGCCGTTTTTAAAATGGGTTGATGACTTTTTTCCGCCTTGGGTAGTTCGCCAATTGCGATACTGCGCGATGCATACTTTTCTGTGATGTCGGGATCATGGGTAATAAGCAAAAGCGAAGCAGCTGTTTCTGCGCACAACCGGGTCAGGATTTCCATGATGTTCCGGGCATTTTCGGAATCAAGCGAAGAGGTGGGCTCATCGGCTATCAAAAGCGAAGGCCTTGGCGCCAGTGCCATGGCCACCATGAGCCTTTGTTTTTGTCCGCCCGAAAGTTGGTGCGGATATCTTTCAGCGAAATTTCCGGCTTCGCCCAACCCTACTTTTTGTAACCACTCTGCCGTTTCCCGGGCTGCATTTTTACGGTTGAATCCTCCATGGGTTCGGATAATCTCTTCCAGCTGTTTTCCGCATGTCATAGCCGGGTTCAGGCAGAGCGAAGGTTCCTGAAAAACCATACCGATCTCTTTTCCCCGTAAGGCATGCAAAACACGCCCACTTAATGAAAACAAATCAACCCACCCGCCTTGGGATGTTCTGAAAAGAGCCTTACCCTCCACAATTCCGCCGGGCTGCAAACCCAGCAGGGCTAAGGCAGTTATTGTTTTCCCGATTCCGGAACGTCCGGCGAGGGCCACGATTTCCCCTGCTCTAAGGGTAAAAGAACAATCATCCAGGATTTGTTTTCCGTCTTTTTTCCATCCGAAACCAACCACCTGAAGCCTTGTGTCATTCATAATGCTAAGCCTTTGAGCGGGCCATTTGCTTCAAACTTCGTTAAAAAAAACGGAAAACCCCGAAAAAGTCACGGCCGGGAAAAACATTTTTGCATTTTTACGTTTTAGAATAAATAAACTGAATGATGATTAAATCTGCCGTTCTCGGTCTTTATATGCTGGCGGCCGTTTCGGCGGCAGGATTGTTTTATACGACGCCTTACCCCTCGGGGATTCCTAAACTAGAACCGCTTCCCGAACATGCCAAAGTGGCTAAGGAAATCGTCAATGCACTTCGGTTTTACCATTATAAAGAACAGGTTTTTGACGATTCGCTTTCGGCGCTGGTGTACGATAATTATTTTGAGGCTCTGGACGGAAACCGGATGTATTTTCTCAATTCAGACCTGAACCGCTTTAGGCCTCAGCGGCTGAATTTGGATGATCAGCTTAAGGATGGGGACCTTTCATTCGCGTTCGATGTATATAACCTTTACACGGAACGGGTAGATGACCGCATCACATTTGCCGTAAACCTCACCGAAAAGCCGATGACGTATGACGGAAATGAGGTATACAGATTTGACCGTTCGGAAAGTGGCTGGTTTTCTTCACGAGAGGAACTGGATCAATACTGGACGCTGAAAATCAAATACGAAACCCTAAATTTAAAGCTGGCCGGAAAGGAAGAAAAACAAAGTGAAGAGACCATCACCAAGCGGTATAATACGTTCCGCAGCCAGATGGAGAAACAGAAAAGCGAAGATGTATTTCAATTATACATGAATGCCCTAACGGAATCCGTTGAGCCCCACACATCTTACTTTTCACCCCGCACGGCGGAATCATTTAAAATCACCATGAGCAATTCCCTGGAGGGGATTGGCGCCACGCTTCGTACGGAAGGGGAATATACCCGGGTGGTGGAAACCGTGAAGGGCGGTCCGGCCGATAAAAGCGGGCAGGTGTTTAAGGATGACCGAATCGTATCGGTAGGACAGGGAGATGAGGGTGAATTGGAAGACGTAATCGGATGGCGCATAGATGATGTAGTTGCTAAAATTCGAGGACCCAAGGGAACCGTAGTCAGGTTGGAGATTCTTTCTGCGGAAGCCCCTCCCGGAGGGCCTACAAAAATTATACGACTCATTCGCGACAAAGTGAAACTGGAGGAACAATCTGCCAAGAGTGAGATATTGTCCGTGAAAGATGGAAACAGATCCTACAAGATAGGTCGAATCGACCTTCCTTCCTTTTATCTGGATTATGAGGCCATGCAACGGGGAGAGAAAGACTATAAAAGTACCACCGGCGATGTGACGAAAATTTTGAAGGAGTTTGTGAAAGAAAAGGTGGAC
>JBIJBG010000166.1:0-5057 GCA_044345355.1 Flavobacteriales bacterium | reverse complement strand
CCAACTTCCGGAACCTAAGAGAAAAACAGACTTCATGGGAATCAGGGTTCAAAAAGGAGCAGGTCACGAAAAGCCCGGTCAGCCAACTCCCGAAAGCAGGCATCACCACCTTTGGACTGAAGAATAAGTCGGGCGTGTTTTTTAATCAACGGATCGGCATCGACGGGGCAGACTCCCACATCTACATACTGAAAAGCGTCCAAATCGTTCAGGTCGTCACCCAGATACAGGATGTTTTCAGGCTTCAGATTAAATTCCTCTGCCCAACGGGCCAATATGACCGACTTTTTTTCCTGCCCGGCATACCAGGTTTGCAGCCCCAGCATTTCAGCCCGTTTGCGGATAATGTCCACGTTTTTGCTGTGGGAAAGGATGGCTACCCGTAATCCGTTTTTATTCAGACGGTTCATGGCCAGACCATCCCGGGCATTGAATTTTTTTATTTCTTCTCCCGCAGCCGTAAGATAAATACCCGCGTCCGTAAGCGTACCGTCGGCATCGAGTACGACTAATTTTATTTTGTGCGGTTCAAAACCTAACTCATTCATTAGGCTACGAAGATGATAAAAAATAAGCGGTTTGGCACAAAAAAAAGAGGTTGATTGCTCAACCTCCTCTTTTCACTTATGAAAAAGCTATTATCCTTTTCTTTCTTTGATTCGGGCGGCTTTACCCTGTATATCGCGCAAATAAAAGAGACGGGCACGACGTACTTTACCTCTTTTCACCACGCTTACGGAGCTGATGAAGGGAGAATTTACCGGGAAGATACGCTCTACACCCACTCCATTCGACATTTTGCGCACGGTGAATGTTTCGGTAGCTCCTTCGCCGCGACGCTGAATGACCACACCTTGAAAATTCTGGATACGCTCCTTGGATCCTTCAATAATTTTGTAGGAAACAATAAGGGTATCTCCGCTTTTAAATTCGGGTAAGTCGTTCTTCTTTACCAGCGTGTCTTGTACGTATTTAATCAGGTTTTCCATGGCCTTAAATTTTTACCCCGCTTAATTTGGGGGTGCAAACATAAAAATAATTTTGATTTGTGCCAAGCGGTTTTGAAAAATGCCCAAGATTTCCCCGCAGATTTTCAAACTATGGCTTCATTTCAGTAAATTTGGGGTTAAACCCAATGATTATGAAAACCAGAAAACCACTTTCCACCAACGCACAAAAGCCCGTTTCCAAAAAGCACCGTCCCGAAATCAGGGATGATTTAGACAACCGCCAAAACCGCGAAGCCGGCTACCGGGGTGACATCAGCAAAAAAGGTGACCGAAAGAAAAAGAACGAAGGCGGTTAAACCGCCTCTCTGCTTAATTCAGGATTTCCAGTGAGCGTTTGATGAATCCGGTGAGCTCCTCGCCTTTCAGCAGGTTTTTGCCCAGCAGAGCGAGATCCACCGATTGCTTAGCCCATTTTTCTTTGGTTGCCTCGTCGGTGGTTTGCAAAATTTTGCCCATGAACGGATGGTTGGCATTCAGAATCAGGTTGTAGCTTTCGGGCATATTGCCGAACATGGCCATTCCGCCACCGCCCACTGCATTCATTTCGGTCATGCGGCGCATAAATTCATTTTGGGTAACGGTTACAGGCGCATCAGACTCGGAAAGATCTTCACACTGAAGCACGAAGCGATCTTTATCGGTGACCTTTTCAAACACTTCCTTCAGCGTTGTTTTCTGCCCTTCATCCAACTTACTGAACACGGCTTCGCCTTTATCTATCAGCTTTTCCATGCTTTCTGAATCCACGCGGGCAAATTTCAGATCCGGATTTTTCATTTCCAGATGCTGAATGAGGTGGGCATCCAAAGGTGTATTTAAAACAAGAACCTTATACCCCTTTTCCCCGGCCCGTTGGATGTAGGCATGTTGGGCATCTTTATCCGAAGTGTACAAAATCACCAGCTTGTTGTTTTTGTCGGTCTGCGTATACTTAAGTTCCTCCAGCCAATCATTCCAGGCTTTGTGTTCACCGGCGGCATCCGCAAATAGTAAAAACTTCTGGGCACGTTCGGCGAACTTCTCATCCGTCAATATGCCATACGTAACGAATAACTTAATGTCATCCCACTTTTGCTGCAGTTCCTCGCGCTGGTTTTTAAACATATCCTCCAAACGGTCGGCCACCTTCTTGGTGATGTGGCTGCTTATTTTTTTCACATTCGGATCACCCTGAAGATACGACCGGGAAACATTCAGCGGAATATCTGGCGAATCCAGTACGCCATGCAAGAGCATAAGAAAATCGGGAACAATTCCCTCCACCGAATCCGTCACAAAAACCCGGTTGCTGTACAGGCTGATTTTATTTTTCTGCAACTCCATTCTTCCGTCAATTTTAGGGAAGTAGAGGACCCCGGTGAGATTGAAGGGAAAATCTACATTTAAATGAATGTGGAAGAGCGGATCCTGAAAACTCATGGGATACAGTTCCCTGTAAAACATTTTGTAATCTTCAGGAGTCAGATCTGCAGGTTTCTTAGTCCAGATAGGCTCTACGGAGTTGATGTGTTCCCCATTGAAATAAATTTCTACCGGCATGAACTTGCAGAACTTTTTGAGCAGACCGGCAATTTTGCCATCCTCCAGATATTCCTTTCCGGTATCATTCAAATGAAGTACGATATCGGTACCACGTTCGGCACGCTCCTTTGTTTCTTCTAGGGAAAAAGAAGTAGAGCCGTCACAGGTCCACTTTACTGTGGGAGCATCCGTGTAGGATTTGGTCAGAATATCTACGGTATCGGCCACCATAAATGCAGAGTAGAAACCGAGACCGAAATGTCCTATGATGCCGGCGGGACTGTCATTTTTAAACTTTTCCACAAACTCCTTCGCACCGGAAAAAGCAATCCGGTTGATGTATTTATCCACCTCCTCTTCAGTCATACCGATACCATTATCGCTGACCGTGATGGTGTTTTTCTCTTTGTCGGCTGAAATCTCAATTTTCAATGTACCGATTTCACCTTTCACTTCTCCTTTTTCGGCCAAGGTTTTCAACTTGGTACAGGCATCCGTAGCATTAGACACCAGTTCGCGGATAAAAATTTCCTGCTCACTGTAGAGAAACTTTTTAATGATCGGAAAAATATTTTCCGTTTCTACCGAGATGGTTCCTTTTTTGCTCATATGTTGTCTTTTTTTCAACGCAATCAAAAGAAATACCAATCACGACAGTATGACAAAATGACAAAAAAAGAAGAACAGCTTAATAAATTACGCATATTCGCGTTTTAAGAATAATAAATATCATGACACCCGAAATACATCCGGAATCGCTGGTACGTCTCGGCAATTTAGAGCTGTTGGCAAAAGCCGCCGTGGAAGGATTCATCACGGGATTGCATAAAAGTCCTTTTCACGGGTTTTCGGTGGAATTTGCAGAACACCGGCAATATAATACGGGAGAAAGCACCCGCCATATCGATTGGAAATTATACGCACGCACCGAGAAGTTATTTGTCAAAAAATATGAAGAGGAAACCAATCTGCGTTGCCGTATTGTAATTGATCAATCTGCCGGAATGTATTTTCCTTTTGATTCGATGGAAAATAAAATCCGGTTTTCAGTTTTTGCCGCGGCTTCACTCATAGAACTTTTGCGCAAACAACGCGATGCGGCAGGCATCACGCTCTATGATGACCAAATACGATTTACATCACAGGTAAAGTCGGGGCTTATTCACATCCGCAGCCTATTCCAGGAACTTGAAAAACTGCTTTCGCCCATCGCTCCGGGTTCCGGAAGCGGAACTTCCACGCCTGAGATATTGCATCAGATTGCCGAAACCATTCACCGCCGAAGCCTGGTAATTTTATTTTCCGATTTTTTTTCAGATTACTCCGAAGAAAAAACACCGGATTCGGAAATGGACCGACTGACGGAAGCCATCAGACACCTTAGGCACAACAAACACGAAGTGATTATTTTCCGGGTAACCGACAAAAAATTTGAAACCGATTTTGCCTTTGATAATCGTCCGTATCTGTTCATAGACCCGGAAACAGGAAAAGAAGTGCGCCTGAACCCCTCAGAAATTCGGGATGGTTACCAAAAATCAATCCGAAAGTTGGAAACACGGATACGGTTGATGTGCGGACAACATGGAGTGGATTACAACGAGGCTGATATAAGGGAAGGGCTTTTCCGGGTATTAATGGCCTTTATGACGAAACGCCAACGCATGCTCTGAAACCGGGATTGCCTGAAAAATGGGCAAAAAGGCATTTCTTAATGGAAAATTTGCACAGTCAAACTTTAAACTTACTTTTTACCTCCCAAAAGGCAATTTGGTTCAGTAGTTCAGTTGGTTAGAATACCGCCCTGTCATCTCGCTCCCAGCGAGACAGGTTCGACTCCTTCAGAGATGCTGACTTTAACCGGAAAAAACAAAAATGCATTTTTCAATGAAAAATTTGGAAATTCAAACTTTGAGCGTACTTTTGTGCTCCCGTAAGGAAAATTGGTTCGGTAGTTCAGTTGGTTAGAATGCCGCCCTGTCACGGCGGAGGTCGCGGGTTCGAGTCCCGTCCGGACCGCAAAAGCCCAGATTATCTGGGCTTTTTGCTTTTAAACCCAATAAATCATGGAACAATTTTTCGTTTACATCATTTTCAGCAAAAGCCACAAAATTTACTACAAAGGATTTACCGAAAATCCAAAGCAACGGATCAAGGAGCATAACGAAAACATGTCCCGTTTCACCTCCGGAAAAGGACCCTGGGAGCTCGTATATCTTTATTCTTTTCCCTCAAAAAAAGAGGCTCTCATTGCAGAAAAGAAACTTAAAAAAGCAGGATCTGCTTATCTGCAAAAACTCATTTCAGAATACAAAAAAACAACATAAATACCGCCCTGTCATCTCGCTGTAAGCGAGACGGGTTTGAGTCCCGCCTGTCCCCGGCTCCGGGAAGGGGAGCCGGACCGCAAAAGCCCAGATTATCTGGGCTTTTTGCTTTTAAACCCAATAAATCATGGAACAATTTTTCGTTTACATCATTTTCAGCAAAAGCCACAAAATTTACTACAAAGGATTTACCGAAAAT
>JBIJBG010000165.1:0-5086 GCA_044345355.1 Flavobacteriales bacterium | reverse complement strand
ACAGGGAAGGAATCGGGTGGTATCTGAAGCAGTACCGTCCCGAATTAAAGGTAGTCACCATTGCCACGGTGCGTTCTGCAGATGTAACCCGGTTAGCGCCTGCGGAAAAAGGCAAAGCCGATTTTATTATTTGTGTACACGAACAAATCACACGCACCCACTGATGCATCTGAACGAATTTTACTCAAAGGGAATAGATTATGCAGAATATATAAACCGCTTTGAAAAAGCCGTGGAAGAGGGGAGAACCTCAGGGCCGATTCAAACGGAGGAATATGTTTTTTATACCAAATTGAACTGGAAACGTTTCCATCGGCTGGCACAACATACCGTTTTGTCAGAGCCGCCTTTTTCGGCTGACACTTCTCGTTTTCCCCATCTGGCCGCCCTGTGCATAATCGAATTCTGGTGCGGAGATGCAGCACAGAACATACCTGTAATTCAACAACTGGTTGATCGATATTTCGGTTTTCCCGTCCGTTATGTTTTTCGGGATGAAAACCTGCAGCTTATGGACGCTTATCTCACCAACGGCGGAAGAAGCATTCCCAAGTATGTTTTGTTTGATTTGCAAACGGGAGAAGAAAAAGCAACCTGGGGACCGAGACCGCAAAATATTCAGGAGGTGGTAAACGCACTGAAGGAATCGGGCATGTCTAAGGAAATCATGATGGAAGAAGTGCAGAAGGCATACAATTCGGATAAGTCTTTATCTGTGCAGCAGGAGTGGTTTGCTCTATTGAAAAATTTGGAATGAAATATAACATGAAACAATTATTTTATTTAGCTGTCATGAGTTCCATTCAAGTTGCGATTTGGGCCCAGCCCGGTTATCCTGAAACACGCAGGGACGAAGTGTACGATGAGTATTTCGGTGTCAAAGTCCACGATCCCTACCGTTGGCTGGAAGATGAGAACAGCGCGGAAACAAAGGCTTGGGTACAGGCACAGAACGAAGTTACCTTCGGGTATTTAAGCCAAATTCCCTATCGGGATAAAATTCGCTACCGGCTTGCCGAATTGTGGAATTATGAAAAACGTTCCCTCCCTTCGCGCAAGGGAGAATATTATTTTCAGTATCGGAATTCGGGTACCCAAAATCAAAGCGTGTTATATATTCAAAAAGGATTGCAGGGCGACCCCAAGGTTTTTTTGGATCCCAATACCTTTTCTGAAGACGGCACTGCTTCCCTCACGGTTTTTTCCGTTTCCCATGACAACCGGCATGCGGTGTACGGGGTTTCTAAGGCCGGTTCGGACTGGAATGATTTTTTTGTGGTAGAAATTCCCTCGGGAAATCGCCTGAAGGATGAACTTTCTGACATTAAATTTTCGGGGGCAGCCTGGTATGGCAATGGTTTTTTCTACAGCCGATTTGAAAAACCGGCCGACGGAAAAATCCTTTCCGACCGAAACAAAGCGGGGAAATTGGTTTACCATACGTTGGGAACGCCGCAATCTGCAGATAAATTGATTTATGAAGACGCCGAGCATCCCGACCGCATGTTTGGTGCTTCCGTAACCGAAGATCAGCAATACCTCATTGTATCCGTTTCGGAAAGTACGAGCGGTGAGCAGATCCGGTTTCGTAAACTTGGCGTGGATGGTGCTCCCTGGACAATACTGAACGATAATTTTGAACATGATTTTTCTGTGCTGGATCATGTGAACGGGCGTTTCATTATTCTTACCAACCATGAGGCACCCAATTACCGGTTGATTTCCGTGGATCCGTTGAACCCACGCAAGGAAAATTGGAAGACGCTCATTCCCGAATCAGATCAGGTGCTGCAGAGCGTAAGCCTGATGAAAGACCGCATGATTGCCCTGTATCTGAAAGATGTGCAATCGGTTTTGGAAGTGTATGATTACACCGGAAAACGCACGGGCTTTTTAACGCTTCCCGGACCGGGTATCGTCAGCGGAATTTCTTCCAAAAAGAGCGATTCGGAGGCATTTATTTCGTTCGGTTCCTTTACCGAACCCGGTTTGATTTTGCGTTATAACGCGGTAAGCGGAAAAATGGACACATCTTGGAAAGCGGCTTCCTCCTTTGCTTCCGAAATGTATATCACAGAGCAGGTTTTTTATAACAGCAAAGACGGTACACGAATTCCCATGTTTATTGTCCGTAAGCGCAGTACGGAACTCACTCCGTCAACTCCCTGTTATTTGTATGGATATGGCGGATTTAATATTTCCGTAACTCCTTCTTTTTCTCCAAACCTTGGTGTTTTTATAGAACAGGGCGGAATCTACGCCGTAGCCAATATCCGCGGCGGGGGAGAATATGGAACCCGTTGGCATAAGTCGGGAACTAAGTTGAAAAAGCAAAACGTGTTTGATGATTTTATCGGAGCGGCTGAATTTCTCATCAGCAACGGTTATACCTCACCGGATAAATTGGCTATTTCCGGGCGCTCAAACGGCGGTCTGCTCGTGGGTGCCTGCATGACCCAACGTCCCGATCTGTTTAAGGTGGCCCTGCCCGGCGTGGGCGTGTTGGATATGCTCCGCTATCACAAGTTTACCATCGGCTATGCCTGGGCTACCGATTACGGTACTTCCGAAAATCAGGAAGAATTTAAAAATCTGTTAAACTATTCGCCCGTGCACAACGTGAACAATACGCGTTATCCGGCCACGTTGGTTTACACCGCCGATCATGATGATCGGGTGGTTCCGGCCCATTCCTACAAATTTATTTCGGCGTTGCAGGCAAATCAAATCGGTGAAAACCCCGTATTGATCCGTATTGACGTGAACGCGGGACACGGCGCGGGAAAACCCCTTTCCAAAACATTGGATGAATGGGCAGATATCTGGGCCTTTACCATGGAGAATCTGGGAATGACGTTTGGGAAGTAAGAAAGTAGGGCTGTTTGATTATTCCACTTCATTCCATGCTCCGCTGCGCTCCGGTTTGACTGTTTGGTTGTTCGCTCCGTTAACCGATTTAAGGGCTACGCCCCTGTATTTTTCATACGGTTTGTCGGGCTACTGAGATTTCAGCGCTACGCGCCTCATCTTGTTCAAATGGTCGGTTGTCAACCATAATCAGGCAAAGTCAATCCGTCCTTAATCCTTGCTCTTTTTTCCTTGCTCTGGTAGTCGTTATCCGTTAATCGTTATCTGTTATCAGGCAATAGGCAATAGGCAGAAGTTTCGGCCCGTCTTTTCTAAATACTAAATACTAAATACTTAATACTTAATACTTAATACTATTTCTTGCTACCACTCAAACCCTTTCAATACCGTCCGAAATATTTCCGGATAAACCATTCTCCCGCGAGCATCAGCAGAAAAATAAAGAACAGCCACTTCAGGTCGGACAATCCGGTGAGTTTGCCCGTGCTAAACGTGATCGGTTTTACATCATCACGCGCTTTCAACCGTTCAGGGATTTCATCCATGCTGGCCGGAGTATATAACTCCCCGTCGGTTTCATCGGCTAAGCGGCTCATGACTCCGAAATCGGCCCGGGTATTCATGAATTCGGCCTGCATTTCACTCACCGTAAAGGCTCCCGTTTTTTCTAATTTCTTTCCGTTAAACACGGTTTCGGCTTTGAAGCGGTAATCGCCGGGAGGTAATTTGCCACAGTCGGCCCGGTAGGCATTCCCTGTGCGGCTGAAGGTGAACGGAAACGATTTTCCCTCGGCGTTGGTTATGGTCAGATTTACTTCGGGTGTATTTACGGGTTCCAGGTTTTCGTTATACAACTCGGCATCCAAAATCACCTCCTCTGTTTCGGGATACCTGTTTTTGGCATTCACCCGAAATTTACTCTTGTCCTCGGTAAGGGAGAGATACTGCGTAATTTTGGAAATCAGTTCATTGAACTGTTCCCGGTTTCCGTTTTTCTCAAAATCATCCAGCCCCCAACGCCAAATTCCTTCCCCGGCCAATACGGCGGTTCTGCGGGATGGTTCAGCCTGTAGCAGCAATGCTGGCGTATTGCTCACGGTAAGCCCTATTTTTCGGAAAATCACGGTCTCTGTTCCTGCCTTGGTTTCGTAGTTGCCGAACGGAGTGAATAGGGGAGGTGCCTGCGGCAGCCAGCTTTTGAGTTTGTCACTCAGGGTAAATGCTCCGAATCCGGGATTCACGACGGCTGAGCTTTCATCGGGCCTGGCCCCGGAATTGGTAATTTTTAATCCTTCATTCAGTTGGTTAAAGGCAAACAGATTACTGCGGCTGCCCAAAATATACCAGGTACTGATGCCTGATTTTTTTAAGCGTGCGGTAAGCTCGGCAGCCTGGGCACTCTGACCCGGAATTTGGTATAACACCACCAGGCTGTAATTTTCGGGTTTTCCGCTGAAATCATTCAGGAAGCTTAGTTCGGCCTCATAATTTTCATTGACCGAAAAAGCCTGCATCAGGGCTCCCAGATCGGGATGAGGTCCGTCCGCCAGAAGCAGCACTTTTCTCCGCCCGTCCACTATTTCCACATAAAACGGGTAGCTGTTGTTGCGCAGGGTATATTCCTGTGCGTCGGAAGTAAGGGTAACCGTATATTTCCGAATTCCCGGTTTATCGGCATTCAGCAGCACGGGTATGGTTTTGTCGTACAACTCATCATCGGCGGAAAGGCTTTGCGAAAAAAGCACCTTGCTTCCTTCGCTGATTTTTACCTGCAGGTTTTTTCCCTTCAGCCGGTCTGCACCGATATTGATTTCTACCGGAAAGGCATTGTTCAGGTAGGCGATGCGGTTCACGTTTACTTTGCGGATGTAAGCATCGCGCTGCAGTGCGGAATCGCCCAGCGCAATGGAGTAAACGGGCGCTTTCAGGTTTTTTACCCGGTACACCGGATGAATCCCCTTGTTGAACAGGCCGTCGCCCGCAAAGACCACGGCACCCACGTTTCTGCCGGCATACACGGATTCCAGTTCCCGGAAGGCCGATTCATAGTCGGTTAATTTTTCATTCAGCGTCAGGTTCCCGTCCCGCTGCAGGTTTTCTCCCGCAGTGTAAAAAACGGTTTCAAAATTTTTGGACAGTTCTTCCCGCAATCGGTTTACACGCAGCGGATAATCGTTTTGGTAAAACGTACTGTCTTTATTGAATCGTACGGACTCGG
>JBIJBG010000163.1:0-5101 GCA_044345355.1 Flavobacteriales bacterium | reverse complement strand
TCTCAACGACCGTATCGGGTTGCTCAGGGCACTTACCATTAATCGTCTGGCAGATTCCTGCGCTTCATATTTTTTGGATAAGGAAGCTGAATACCTGCAATGTGGTGAAGATGTATCTATTTCTGATTGCATTGTCGAAGCCCCTCTTTTGCGGCAGATCAGTCAGTTCAGTTCGGCCCGAATTTACAACAGCGAACAGGTGTTGGAAATTCAAGCAGCCGGCTTTCGCGTACTGCCCGCACTCACCGATATTTTTCTGCACGCAGCCGAAGATGCCCGGATTCATGGTGGAAAGCCACAAGAGCCCGCAAACAGAAATAACTGGGAATATATAAAGAGGCGTTTTGAGCTGTCAGAGCCTGGGGTTTCTTTTTACGAAAATGCCCGCCTGACGGCTGATGTGGTTTCGGGCCTTACCGATCGGCATGCCATATCCTTGTTCCGCAAGTTGACTGGAAGTTCGCTTTGATTTGCCGTAGGGTTGGATTTCTTATGGTGATATTGTGTTGGCAGATTTAAAATCCGCATTTAAGAGTTTTCGGATTATACATCCTGAAAGCTGAAGATGCCTTTTCGCCATGCATTAAGGCCAGAACCGCAGCATGAGCATTTCTGCAGCCAGGAAAAGCAGGGCAGCCCCCAAAAACCATTTCCATAAGGCTTCTGCCTGTTCTTTTTGCCGAATGGTCTGCCTTAGTGTGTCGTCGGCGGAATTCATTACCTCTGCGTATGGCAGCGCTGCTTTCCGTATTTCGGTTTTCAGGTTTTCGTTGCTCATGCTTTCGGAGTTGGATTCCGTGCGCGGATAATTATAGGCAAGCGTTCTGTTTATCGTTGTGCTGCCTTCTATACGATAGTTTCCCGCTTCATTCAGGTATTCTCCCGGATAAAACAAAATTTTCCCTCCTGCCTGTCGCTGTTCGGGGATGAACTCTACACCGCTTTCGGTATGAATCCAACGTAAAACTTCATCCCTACCTGTTTTTGGGGGAATGGGAACCTCTGCAGGACTATATGAACCCGCAACATAAAACAAGGGTGACTTCTGTGCCGATAGAAAAGCCGTTTTTAATAAAATGGGCACAAACAGGGCATGCCGATGAAAATTGCCTGAAGCATCCTCTGCGGGAACCGTAGAAACGAAAACTTTACTTCCATTGGCCCGGGTAAAATAAAGAAACATGGGATCTCCCGTGTTCAATCGAAGTACCCATTCTCCGTTGCCGGCTCCGGGCATAGGGAAATAGCGGTAGGCGGCGGGTAAATCCGGATTTTTGGGGGTTGATTCAAAAATATCATCAAAAAAGGTTCCTTCCGTATTCACCCTGTCTGCCTTGAACGCTCCTTCCCGGAGACTGGAAAAAGCAGGTATCCCCAATGCACCAAATAGCGGATTGAGGGTAGAAAGGTCGGTTTTTGAGCCGGGAAAAAGCAGTATGTTCCCTCCGGCATCACTGTATTTCTTCAGTTCGGTAATCAGTCCGCCCGAATAATTTTGCAGACCATTCAGAATAACGAGATTTTGTAGATTCATGAGTGAGTAGTCCGTAGAGGTGGCGCGAAAGGCATTCACACGGAAGTAATCATCACCGCTAAATACTTTTTCGGGAGCGGGGTCGGCCCCGTTTTCATGAATCGTCATCAGATTGAGGTATTCCGCCACCTGAAAGGAGAAATAGAAATCATTGTCAAAAGCGGATGAATTGTCCTCAACGGACACCTTTCCCGCCTGGGGCCCGGTTTTCAATACCGTAAAAAACAAATCTCCTTGGGCAGAGCCGCCCGCGGGAACCGTAACCTGGGAGGGTGTTTTTTGTTCTCCGTTCAGAAAGAGCTTCACTGAAATGTCTTCGGCATCGGCCTCGCCGGTATTGCGAATTCGGTACCTGAGCGTGAGGGGAATATTTACGCCCGTGTTGGGTGTGGCCAGCCACACACTGTCCAGATAAAGGTTGGCAGATTTGGCGGCCCTGAGCGGAAGAAGGTACAGGCTGTATGATGAGTCGGGCTTAATTTCAGGGAGATTTACGGCCTGTTGAGGGAAGTCGCTGATGAGGTAAATTCGCCCTCCGCCCTGCGCATTTTCGCGTTTCAGTAAATCTTTTTGCCGGTTCACCACTTCCGACATGGTCCGTCCTGTAGGGCTCAGGTCTATTTCGGCAACCAAGTTCAGGAATTCATCGCGGGCATAAAAGCGGGCATGTCTTCCTTCAAAATCATTTGTAATCAGTTGAAATTTGTCCGTGGGCGAGTAGGCTTCCGCAATTTCTTCGGCCATTTGTTTGGCCCGGTTTAGCAGATTACCGCTTTCGCCTTCCCTGTCCATGCTGAAGCTGTTGTCCACATATACCGATACGAGCCGGGTTCCCGCATTTCCCGCCCCCGGTACATTGTTTCTGAAGGGTTTTGCGAAGGCAAGTACCACGGCGGAAACGGCTAAAATACGCATGAGCAGCACCAACAGATGTTTTATTTTTTGTCGGTTCCTGCGTGTGATTTCCACTTCCTGCAACAGGGAAACGTTGGTGAAATACACTTTTTTGAATCTTCGGAACCGAAATAGGTGAATGATCACGGGGACCGCGAGGGCAGCCAAGGCAAACAGAAATCCCGGGAACAGAAAATTCATTCGCTAAAGATACATCTAGAGACCCAAAAACGGATGAGCCGTCATTAAATTGTAAGTATTCTCAGGATAGTTTTTTTAAAGCGCGTTTGTTTTGCTAAGTTTGATTTAATAAATCATCTAAAGATGAATGCTTTTCACGAACTTGCCGAAACCACCTGGTTTTTACCCCTTGTGATACTTTTAGCTATTTGGGACGGTATTTGGAAATTGATCTCGATGTGGAAAGCTGCCCGAAATAATCACAAAGCCTGGTTTATATGTCTTGCTGTGTTTAATACACTGGGCGTTTTACCCGTACTTTATTTAACCTCCTTTAAAAACAAAAACTGATTCTGAATTATGCCATCACTGAATCCGGTTTCAGGCCCGTTGGGAACCGCCCGTGCAGCGCATCTTTTGCGGCGTGCCTTGTTTGGATTTACACCGGTTATGCGTCAGCAGTTTGCCGCTTTAGATTCGCAGGCTGCGGTAGATTTGCTTTTCACTCTTCAGCCTCCCGTTTCACCGCCTTTAGATCCGCTCTCTAATCCGCTGAACACTTGGATAGGTCAGCAACCTGTTTCAGAACCTCAGGATTTGTACCCGATATTACTGAATTGGTGGGTGGCCCAGCTCAAAAATTCCGGGGTTTCCATGCGCGAACGTTTGGTGTATTATCTGCATACGCACATACCCACCATCATGGACAGGGTCAGCCCCTCCGATTCTATTTATTATCAGCTCGCTTTATACCGGTTTTACGCCTTTGGGGATTTTAAAAAGCTGACCCGTGCCGTTTGTATTGATAATGCCATGCTTCAGCATTTGGATGGCCGGTTGAATGTAGCCGGTGCCCCTCAGGAAAATTTTGCCCGCGAATTTTTCGAATTATTCACCGTAGGAAAAGGAGAACAGATTTCCGCAGATAATTACACTACCTTTACCGAGCAGGATGTGCAAAGCGCCACGGCATTGCTTACCGGTTGGGATAAGGATGATTCCCTTCAGTCTGTAGATCCCGAAACTCAGCTGCCCAGAGGACGCCTGAAAGGAAACGGGATTGTCGCCTCACAACATGCATTGGGTGCCAAAACCTTCAGTTCTGCATTTCAGAATACGGTGATTACAGCTGCAGATAATACGGTGCAGTCTGCCCAAAATGAGCTCACCCAATTCATTGATATGGTTTTTGCGGAAGACCACTGTGCTGAACACATAGTCCGCAAGTTGTACCGTTTTTTTGTGTATTATCAGATAACCGAAGAAGTGGAAGCGGATATTATTCAGCCATTGGCCCAACAATTGAAAAATGGAGGCTATGAGCTGATGCCTGTCATCAAAACGCTTTTGCGGAGCGAACATTTCTTTGACGAAGATGATACGGTTTTTCAAAACGATACCCGCGGGGCTATCATCAAATCTCCTGTTGAATTGGTGCTGAATACGCTGAATACATTTGAAATTCAACTTCCTTCTGAGACAACACAGAATGCGCAGTTTCATGAAACCATGTCCTATCTGCTGAATGCCTTTTCGCGCATGGGGTTGGATTTGTTTTATCCTTATGATGTGGCCGGTTATGATGCGTATTATCAGTTTCCCATGTATAACCGATGCTGGATAACACCGAACTACCTGGCCGAACGGTATAAATTTTTTGAAAGGCTGATTTCGGGCCAGATTCCCGGTTTGCAGTTTGATTTTGTGTTTTGGGTAAAAGTGAATACGTCCAACCCCTCCGATCCGGATACGTTGATAGACGAACTGATGGATTTGTTTTTCCCCATTCCCCCGGAAACCTCGCGTCGCGATTTTTTCAAAAATTACGTGCTGCTCGATAATCTGTCGGTAATCAACTGGCAGACGGAATGGGCAGCATATGTCAATCAGGGTGCCGATGCCGGAGTGCGCATGCAGTTAGAAAATTTATTTTTGGCGCTAACCCAGTGTCCTGAATACCAAATACACTAATTCTATGGACAGACGGAAATTTATACGAACTTCTGCCACCGCATCTGCCGCACCTTTGGTATTGGGAGGCGTACCGGTGTTTGCCAATCCGGTGAATAATCTGCTGACTGCCTGGGCGGCTTCTTCGCCCAACGACAGGGTGTTGGTTATAGTGCAGCTTCATGGGGGAAACGACGGGCTCAATACCGTGATTCCCATCAACAATTACGGCATGTACTACAATGTGAGACCCAATATTGCCATTCCGCAAAACGGTTCCCGCAAATACATCACCCTGGATGATACGCTGGAAGATGTCAGACAGGTGGGCCTTCATACCGATATGGTCGGGGCAAAATCGTTGTATGACCAAGGAAAAATGGCGTTGGTACAAAATGTATCGTATGCCAATATGAACGGTTCACATTTCCGCAGCCGCGATGTTTGGTTTATGGGCGGTAACTATGATGAATACCTGGCTTCGGGATGGATGGGGCGCTATCTGGATTATTATTACCCTGATTATCCGGATGCATATCCGAA
>JBIJBG010000162.1:0-5120 GCA_044345355.1 Flavobacteriales bacterium | reverse complement strand
AGCAGCTCTGCCAAAAGAGCGCAAAAAACAGCACGGATTTTTGCCGAACACCTACACTATAATCCCGAAAAAATTTTCCTGACGGATAAACTATACGAATGTTCCACCGCTGACGTATATCAGGTTATCCAGTCCGAAGGAGGGGACGCAAAAACGATTTTTATTTTCGGGCACAACCCCACCTGGACCTATTTTGTGAATGAGTTGGCAGGAGTGCGCATTGACAATATTCCCACCTGTGGCATAGCCGTTATTGAAATTAAAAAAAAATGGCGGGAGATTGAAGCGGAAGCCGGGCGACTCCTGGATTTTGATTATCCCAAAAAAACAACCTGATGAAAGGCTATATCCCACTATTGGGTTTTTCGTTTTTGCTTTTTTCATGCGGCAAAAAACACGGATATGAGGAGCTTGTTCCCGGACTGGAAATGAAAAAATGGGAAACGGGAACGGGAAGGATAATGCAAAGCGGTACCGATTTTTTTTATCTGAATGCCCGTGTGATGGGTGAAGACGATGCACCCATTGCCGATGCGGGATTTAATCCGAGTTTCTTTTTCATGACCCAAATTAAAGAACCTGCCTACACGTATGATTTTACTCAGGGTCTTCCGGGGTTGAGAGTAGGTGACAGCGTATCTTTCCGCACCCGGCCCGACAGTTTATTTCCGTTTTATTACGGCATGGAAGCACCCGCAACTCTGCCTGAATACATTCACCTGCATGTGAAAATATTGGATATTCTGAGCGAAGCAGATTACCTGGAAAAATTAGAAAAAACGCAAACGGAAAATCGGATAAACGCATTAAGCGAATTTGAAGAATACCTGACCAAAAACGGAATAAAACAGGAGCCTATAGGTACGGGAACCATCAAAGTGACCCAACGCGAAGGAAGCGGACCGGATGCTTTTTACGGAGACTGGGTGACTATCCATATGATTCAAAAATTAATGAACGGCACGCAGGTAGAAAATACGCGGGAGAACGGAGCCGTTGATTATGAAATAGGCGGTCCGTACGGTATGAAGGGAATGGATGAAGCCTTAATGAAAATGAAAAAAGGAGAACAGGCCGTTGTGTATCTCCCTTACTTTCTTGCTTTCGGAGAAGCCGGTGCGCCGCCAAAAGTACCGCCCTATACCAACCTGATTATGGAACTGGAAATACTGGAAATCAGAAAACCCCGGTAAACGCACTTTTTCAGAGCCCGAGGATAAAAACGGCCGGCAGCTGATCCGACTCCTCAGAGAGAGAAATCTTTTTCCAGTCAATAACACGAAGTGTGATCACACGCTCATTTTTGCCTGTAATATCCCAAGCGGCAGATAATCGGGTATCGGGCCCCAGATGCTGCACCATGTCCCGTATCAAGTCTCTGTTGCGGTATGGTGTTTCCATGAAAATCTGTGCATAACCGCTTTTTTTCAGGTCGCGTTCCAACTCCTTTAACCGCGAAATCCGACCCATTTTTTCTTTTGGAAGATATCCGTGAAAGACAAACTGTTCGGCATTTAAACCTGAGGCACATAAGGCCATGATAAAAGAATTGGGACCAATAAGCGGCTTCACCCGAATACCGGCCTGATGAGCGCGAAGTACCAGGCCTTCTCCCGGATCAGCCACAGAAGGATATCCGGCGTCTGAAATCAGCCCCACATCGTGTCCGCTCTTCAGCAAGGAGATAAGTTCCTGCTCCGCCTCCAAATCAGGTTTTTTTGCATCAAAAACAAAAAAATCCAAATGATTCAGGTTGGAAATACCCCAAAGTTTAGCCAATAATTTGCGGGCGGTGCGATCACTCTCCACTGCAAAGTGCTTAATTTGGGAAGTTATTTCAGCATATCCTGCAGGCAGGGGAAAAACCTCCGTCTGTTCGGACAAAAAATTGGGAATAAGAAACAGCGTTCCGATAACAGAACCTGGGGGATTGGACATGACTTATTTTCGGCTTCCAAAAATGCGAAGCAAATAAATGAACAGATTGATAAAGTCTAAATACAACGTAAGTGCCCCCATCACAGCACTTTTCTGAACCGTTTCATCGTCGGTGGACATGGACAGGGCCTGATTTTTAATTTTTTGGGTATCGTATGCCGTCAGCCCCACAAAAATAAAAACACCAGCGTAAGAAATAACCCAATACAGCATTTCACTTTCCATAAACAGATTAACCACGGAGGCAATAATCACGCCGATCAATCCCATAAAAAGGATGCTGCCCAGAGAAGTTAAATCGCGATTGGTAAAATAACCGTAAGCCGCCATGAAGGCAAAGGTACCCGCGGTGATGAAAAACACCATGGCTACGGAGGCAGAGGTAAATGCAAGGAGCAGAATGGAAAGCGTAATGCCGTTCAGGACGGAATAGAACATAAAAATGGCGGTAGCCATCATAGCCGAAATGCGGTTAATCAATCCGGCAAAAAAGCCGACCAAAAGCAGTTCAGCAATCAGCAGACCGTAAAACACCCATTTATTCATTAAGAACAAGTCAACCAAAGCTGGCGTAGACGCCACGAAAAGTGAAGTAAGCGCCGTGGCGGTCAAGGCAAGGGTCATCCATCCGAATACACGCGTCATGTAGGCAGACAGATTAATATCTGAAACCTGACCGTTAACCAGGTGAAATGAATTTGATGTGTTTTCCATGTATCTTTTTTTCAAATGTAAATAAACATTTTTAATGTGATGGACCTGGCAGATATTTCAATTCAAGCGCCTCCCAAAGCAACTCAAATACTTGTTCAAATCCATCCATTCCACCGAAATAGGGATCAGGAACAGACCAGTTGCTTCCGGGATGAGGCAGATTCATAACCAGTTCAAGACGGGCCTTCGCGTCAGATGGCATCCTACTTTTTGCTGTTTTGAAATTTTCCATATCCATGGCCAATATCCAATCAAACGCATAAAAATCTTCTGCGGTAATCTGACGGGCCTCAAGGCCGCTGATATCTATATTTTTTGATGCCATAAACCGAATGGCCCGAGAATCGGGATTTTCCCCTGCATGCCAATCACCTGTGCCGGCGGAATCGATATATATAGGCCATTCGTTTAACTCTGCTTTATGGCGCATGATACCTTCCGCCATGGGAGAACGGCAAATATTACCTAAACAAAGCATTAGTATATTCATTATACATGAATTTTAACAACAGATTTGAATTCTTTAAACTTGACATTGAAATCAACGCAACACATTCACGTTTCCAATAATGGTTTTTTCTATTCCATTATAGAAAGTAACATCTACCCGATAAACATATACATCCATTTTTACCAAATCTCCCTGGTAGGTTCCGTCCCAACCTTCATCTAAATTTTCTGTGGAGAAAATTAATTCACCCCAGCGATCAAAAATCTGAAAAGAACCCTTTTTTGCCATTCTCACAATCGGTTTAAACAAATCATTTATTTGATCTATGCCGGGTGTAAAACTATTAGGAATAAATATATCCTGAATAACCTCAACAAATACCAGATCATTTATAAGGCAATTATTTGCATCGTTAATCGAAACATGGTATAATGTGTTTTGCAGAGGACTGGCAAGAGTCGATTGGCAAGTAGGACAGATAAGACTTTCCTCAGGCGTCCATTGAAAATAATATGGAGTTGTACCTCCGTATACCTCGGCGGAAATTAAAACTGATTCACCAATAAAAATGGAATAAGCGGTATCAGAGGTTACATTCAAAGGAGCAGGCGCAAAAACTGAAAAATTGGCAGCCTCCTCACAACCATTCATGTCGGCTACGACAACTGTATAAAATCCTGCAGGAATATTAACTAAATCTTCACTTGAAGCACCTGTGCTCCATAAAAATTCATAAGCAGGTACTCCTCCTGAAACTGTTATATCAATTATTCCATCCGAATTCTCAAAACATGAATTGTCTATCACATTTCCATTAATAAACAATTGGGGTGGCTGAATAATCTCAAAAGTTGCAGTGCGAATACATTCAGCCTGATCTTGAACTGTTACCGTATAAACTCCGGGTGGAACAGAAGAAAGATCGGGTAAAAAAGATCCATTTGTCCAAGAGTATGTATAGCCAGGAGTTCCACCTGTAACCGTCAAATCAACTCCTCCATTTGATTCGCCAAAACAAGTTACGTCATATAGGCTGCCAGAAACAACAAGAAATTGATCGGGTTGAGAAACCACAATTGAAAAAGTATCAGCCGTACAGCCACTTGCATCGCTTACTAATACATCATATGTCCCCGCATACAATCCTTGAATATCCTCCGTATTACTTCCATTACTCCAAACAAACTGATAGGGAAATGTACCGCCCGATACTGTTAAATTTATCGAACCTTCAGGCTCCTCTCTACATTTCAAATCAGCAGAAATGCCATTTACTTCCAAAGGAGCAAAAGGACCTTCAATAGTTGCTTGAAAAGAGGAACTAACACAACCATTTAAATCTGTTACCATTACGCTGTAAGAACCAGCTGGAACTCCGTTAAGATCCTCGGTGTCACTGCCTGAAGACCATTGATAAATGTAATCTGGACTTCCCCCTGAAACAGTGATATCGACAACACCATTACTGAAGCCAAAACAAGAGACATCTGTTACCGAACCTTCGATAAAAATTGAATCAGTTGGTTGAGTCACATCACCATTAGTAGTGAAATTACATCCGTTCCCGTCACTAACTTGAACAGAATAATTTCCAGGAATTAAATTTTCCGAAATAGAATCGTTTTCACCATTAGACCAAATATAATTATACGGAAATGTACCCCCTGAACAAATAATTTCAACACTTCCGTCGCTTCCTCCAAAACAAGAAACTGGAGTTGTTAAAACAAAACCGGATAAAGGTTCTATCGGCTCAATAACTTGTGCCACAATGGAATCACTACAGCCATTATCATCTGTTACAACAACATGATATAAACCTGCCGCCAGATTGCTTAAATTTTGAGAAACACTTTGGTTCGACCACAAATAAAAATAACCAGGCATACCCCCGGAAACGGCCAAATCAATTGAACCTGTTGTGTCACCATGGCAAAGAATATTGGTAATCGAGATAACTAAATTTAAATCATTCGGCTCGCTTACCGTAATCACGGTCTCTGCCGTGCAGCCGTTC
>JBIJBG010000026.1:0-17362 GCA_044345355.1 Flavobacteriales bacterium | reverse complement strand
ATACTTTTCACATCAAAATAAAGAATGAAGGGCACATTTTTCTGAAATGCGGGGTTGAAGACTTTCAATAGAAATCCGTTCCTGATGCATGCTGTCCCGGTGGCGGAGCGTCACCGTGCCATCCTCCTTGGTCTGATGATCCACCGTAATGCAGAAAGGAGTACCCACCGCATCCTGACGGCGATAGCGCTTCCCGATGCTGTCTTTCTCGTCTTTCACGGTGTATAGGTGTTTTTGCAGTCTGCGGTAAATGTCATCCGCTAAAACATCCAATCCGTCCTTGGCCACCAGCGGCATTACCGCCGCTTTCACAGGCGCCAGCGGTGCGGGAATATTGAGGACGGTACGTTCCGACCCGTCTTCTAATTTTTCCTCTTTAAATGAGGCGGAAAGAACAGCCAGGAAAAGGCGATCCAATCCTACGGATGTTTCCACCACATAGGGCACATAGCTTTGGTTGAGCTCCGGATCAAAATAATGCAGTTTCTTCCCGCTGAATTCTTCGTGTTGGCGCAGGTCAAAATCAGTACGGGAATGTATTCCTTCCAGCTCCTTAAAGCCCATGGGGAAGCGGAATTCGATATCGGCGGCGGCATTGGCGTAATGGGCCAGTTTTTCATGCTTATGAAAGCGGTAATTTTCCTGTCCCAGGCCTAGAGCCAAATGCCATTTCAGTCGGGTTTCCTTCCATTTTTCGTACCAATCCAATTCGGTACCGGGCCGCACAAAAAACTGCATTTCCATCTGCTCAAATTCGCGCATGCGGAAAATGAACTGCCGGGCTACAATTTCGTTGCGGAATGCTTTTCCGGTCTGGGCTATCCCGAACGGTATTTTCATTCTGCCCGTTTTTTGCACGTTCAGAAAATTCACAAAAATACCCTGCGCCGTTTCGGGCCGCAGATAAATGGTAGATGCATCCTCGCTGACGGAACCCATCTGCGTGCTGAACATCAGATTGAACTGCCGCACTTCGGTCCAGTTCCGCGTTCCGCTTATGGGACAGACGATTTCACAATCTTCAATAATCTTTTTCAGGTCGGCCATGTCGTTTTGCCGCATGGCTTCATTGAAACGGGTATTTACGGCATCCCATTTCTGTTGATACTCCAAGACACGCGGATTGGTGCTTTTGAATATGGTGGCATCAAACGAATCGCCGAAACGTTTGGCCGCTTTATCTACCTCCTTGATGATTTTATCTTCAATTTTCCCCAGATAATCCTCAATGAGATTATCTGCACGATACCGTTTCTTACTGTCCTTGTTGTCGATCATGGGATCATTAAAGGCATCCACATGTCCGGAGGCTTTCCAGGTAGTGGGGTGCATGAAAATAGCCGAATCAATGCCCACGATATTATCATGCATGTTCACCATGCTCTGCCACCAATATTCGCGAATATTTTTCTTGAGCTCAATGCCGTTCTGGCCATAGTCGTAAACGGCGCTGAGTCCGTCGTAAATTTCACTGGAGGGAAATATGAACCCGTATTCTTTGGCGTGGGAAATGATTTTTTTCAGCAGATCGTCTTGCACGTGATTTGGTATTTAGGGCAAAAGTAATCGTATATTAAATAGGTAAACCCTTTACCCAATAAATCAACCTTTTATTAAATGCTGTTGCCACTTCCAGGCGGAGCGCATCATGTCATCAATGCCGAATCGGGGCTTCCATCCCAATAGGTTCTGTGCTTTTGAGGAATCAGAGAATATGGCGGAAATATCACCCGGGCGACGCGGACCGATTTTAAAATTAAGCTGTATGCCGTTTACCCGTTCAAACGCCGAGAGCACTTCTAAAACACTCACACCGGCTCCCGACCCCAGATTAAAAATATCTACCTGCCCGTCAGACATAGATTGTGCGGCATATTGAAGCGATTGCACGTGTGCCTCGGCGATGTCACTAACGTGAACGTAATCGCGAATGCAGGTTCCGTCACGCGTGGGGTAATCACCTCCGTGCACCACGATTTCGGGTAATAATCCTGCGGCAGACATGGTAACAAAAGGCACCAGATTATTGGGTTTTTGTTCCTGCAATTCACCGATTAACCCGGAAGGATGGGCCCCGACAGGATTAAAATACCTCAACAAAACAAACCGACAGGGATTGCCTGAAGCCGCCAAATCACGAATAATACGCTCCCCGGCCAATTTGGTGTATCCGTAAGGGGATTCGGGGTCACGCAAAAGCGTGGTTTCGTCTACGGGATAGGATTCGGGCTGCCCATAAACCGTGCAGGATGATGAAAAAATGAATGACTTGATGCCGAATTCAGCCACGCACTCTAAAATTTGAATCAACCCATCCAAATTATTTCGGTAATACAACAAAGGGTTTTCTACACTCTCACCCACGGCCTTCAAGGCGGCAAAATGAATCACCCCTTCTATTTCGGGATGTTTGGCAAAAATGGCTTTTAGATGCCCCGGATGGCTGATATCCGCCTCGTAATGAACTACGGTTTTTCCGGTTACGGCCTTTATGCGGTCGTAAGAAGCCGGCGTAGAATTCATATAATTATCTACGGAAATAACCGATTGTACCCCGGCCTCCAAAAGTTCAATGACGGTATGCGAACCAATGTATCCGGCCCCGCCTGTAACCAACACAGAGGATAATGCTTGACTCATGGAACAAAATTAAACAATGTTGCCGTCTTGATATGTTCGGTTGTTTTTACGTTTTTCATTGACCGGACAGCAAAAACCAATAGCCGGGGATTCATCCTTCTTTTCTGTCTGCACCAAATCATTACATTATTTCTTCTCCTCAAAAAGTGCTTCCTTGGCAACCACTTTAATTTTCGCGCCCGATTTAAGCGTTTTGGATACGGCTCCGTAAGGACCTTCCACTACTTCTTCGCCGGCCTTCAGCCCGGATAAAACCGCAATGTGCCTTGTGTCCTGAATGCCTGTAGTAATTTCCCGCATTTGTACCGTATCGCCAGATACCACAAAGACAAATTCGTTAAATAAATCTCCGGCCACACCGGCATCCGAAGTATCAGCCCGGGCTGTGACGGACTGAATGGGAACCGAGAGGGTATTTCCGGCAGTTTCCGTTTGAATTTTCACGGTTGCCGACATACCCGGACGAAAAGGAGATTGACCGGGAGCGAGATTTTTCTGCAAATGCGCATAAGAGCTGCGTAACATCCGAATTTTAACCTCAAATTTGGTGACCTCATCCGATGACAATTGGGCAGCTGCCGAAGTTTTAGGCGAGTTCGCCATCTGCGAAACAATCCCGCGGAATTTCTGATTGGGATAGGCATCTACCTCAATATTTGCGGTATCTCCCAAGGAAAGACGAACGATTTCATTTTCGTTCACCTCCACCACCACCTGCATTTCATTCAAATCGGCAATGCGCAGCAGTTCGGTTCCCGTCATCTGGGCCACGCCCACCACACGCTCTCCTTTTTCCACGGCCAGGAGAGAAACCGTGCCCGATACCGGAGCATAAATTTTGGTCCTTGATAAATTTTTTGATGCCTGGCTCAAACCTGCTTTGGCATTATCTACCGAATATTTGGCAGAATTCACACTTTGCTCGGAAGCCTGAAGCTGGGCCTTGGCTACCTCAAAGTTTGCTTTGGCCGTCTCAAATTCGGCATCAGAAATCACCTTCCGGTCGTATAATGATTTTTGACGCTTAAAATCGGCCTCGGCACGCACGAACTGTGCTTTGGCCTGTTCCTGATTTGCCTTGGCACCGGCCATAGCCGCCATGGCATTGTTATATTGTGCAGTGGCTGCCTCAAGGGTAGTTGCCAAAATTTCAGGATTGATTTCCAACAGTGGCTGACCCTTACGGACCGAATCGCCTTCAGCCACATATAACTCCACAATTTCACCCGATACGTCGGAACTTATTTTCACCTCTGTTTCAGGACGAATTTTGCCGTTGGCCGAAACTGTTTCCACCAAGGTGCGGTTTTCCGCCTTTTCTATGCTTACCAAGGTAATGTCTTTCTTCCCGCAGGAATAAAAACCACCCGCTGCAGCCACAATCAATAGGGAATAAAAAAACTTGCTCATATTCATTTTATTCTGTTATTCTTCTTCTTTGTCATTACTCACTTTCACTCTTTCACTCTGCTCTTTCAGTCTGCTATAGCGTGAGCGGCTTGCCCATGTAAAATTCCAAAATTTTAATTCGGTACAAAAATTCAAAACGGGCCAAAAGCTCCTCTAATTCGGCATTGGCCAACTGGGTTTTGGCATTGTTATAGTCCAATGCATTCAACGCTCCCGCATTAAACCGCTCACCGGCGTAAGAAAATGCTTCGCGCAGCGCTTCCACATTTTTTGCATTGGCCTCGAGGGTTATACTGCCTGCCATGGCATCGTTAAAAGCAGTCTGAATCAGGTTGCGCAAATTCTGCTTTTGAATATCCAGATTAAGCCGGCTGCCGAGAAGCTGAATTTTGGTACGCCGCAAACCCGCATGATTGGAAAGTCCGTTGAAAAGGGGAATGCTGATGGAAAATCCGATCTGCGTATTTTGGTTATTTTTAAGCTGATTGACAAACGGAGTGCGTTGCCGCACAAAATTCACGTCAATAAAAGGAGTATTCGGTACAGCCACCGTATCGCCCTGATATGTGGGCAGAATGGTAGGCGGAGCGGGCGTTACGGAAACCAATGTATCGATGATACGCTGGGAAAGCGATGAATACCCCGTTCCGTAACTGGCAGCAAAAAAGAACGAGGGACTGAAAGCTCCTTTGGCTACGGCCACTCCTTTCTCGGCACTGCGCACGCTGAGCTCGGCTCCCTGAATACCCGGATGCAGTTTTGCAGCTTCCAGGTAAACTTCAAACGGAGAACGTTCCAAAACCCGTTGCGCCTCTTCAGGGATGGCAGGATTAATCTTCTGCACCGCGATATCCGTTTCCTCCAGATTCAGAATCTGAATAAGGGAAAGTTTTGATTGACGCAAGGCATTCTCTGCATTCACCTTGGCAATCATTTCCCGGGTAAGCTGTGCCTCAATATTCAAAAACTCACCCCGGTTTACGGCTCCCGATTCATACAAGGCCCGTGTGCGCTCCAACTGATTTCGGGTAACGGAAAGCTGTCCATCGGCTATACGCACCCTTTCCTCGCCGAAAAGCACCTGCAGGTAGGCATTGGCCAAATTGAGCGACAAATCGTTTTCAGCCTGTAGGACGGCCATACGGTTGGCATCCAAGGCATATTTAGCCTGCTTAAGCCGATGTATATTTTGCAGGCCGCCGAAAAGCAGCCAATTTCCGCTGATTCCTAAATTGGCCGTGGTCGTTCTTTGATTCACAAACGTCAGGTTAAACTGATCGAGACGCTGCCCGAACGTATAACCACCGAACAGACTTCCGTTCACGGTGGGGGCAAATGCGGTTTTAGTCTGAAAAAAATCAACCTCAGCCGACTCCACGTTAAGCCGGCTTTGTGCCAGATTTAAGTTGTTGTCTCTGGCATACAAAATGCATTCCTCCAATGTCCAAACTTTAGCCGGTGCCTGACTTTTTGCAGTTAAAACCGCAGCAGACAAAAGAAAAACCAACATCCATTTTTTCATAGGTCTGATTAAATTTCGGGTACTAAGGTACGAGGGTTTAAGACAGTGAAGGATATGTTTAGACGATTTGTCTGTTTTCGGGGAAGAATGACCTAAGGGATGCGGAGTTCAACCTGAATACAATGTGTTTCATATCAATTAAAAATTAACCCCATATTTGAGCAGCAGTAAATACTAAGCCCTATGCAAGCCATACCAAATACTACCCTCGTAAAAGAAGCCTTTTCCTTGGCAAAGGCGGTATTAAGTCCCTCCGTTTTTAACCATTCCATGCGCACATATCATCTGGGTTGCGCTTATGCCAATAAATACAGGCACAACTACGATGCAGAAGAATTTCTGCTTGCGGCACTCTTTCATGACCTGGGCTTATTCAGCCCTTACCGAATCAGCGGAAAACCTTTTCAGATAGGAAGCTCCGAGGCGCTCAAAAAGTTTTTGCTGCAAGATGCCCGAATTGCACCCGAACGCATCAATGTAATGATGGAAGCCATTGATTTCCATTTTCGTTTCGTACCGAATTGGAATTTGAGCGAAACTGCAGGTATTCTTCAAACCGGAGCTCACATGGATGTCACCGGAAGCAAATCCCGCACCATAGAAAAATCAGTCAGAAAATCCATTCTTCAGCAATACCCCAAAAACAGATTTATGCTTGATTTTTCTGCCTGTCTGCTGAAAACAATTTCCAATACGGAATGCCTAAAGGGCCTTTTTTGGCCTGAGAAACATGTTTGCCACAACCATTATTTGTCCATTTAATGCCTTCTCTCCTACCAAAATAAACAGCGGTACGGGAAAATTTCACTTCGGCTTTTACAGATATGACTTACTTTTACGCCCATGAAGCTGCAGCTGCTCCCGCACGATAAGCTGGATAAAGCCCGATGGGATGATTGTGTGTCCCGATCCCTGAATGCCCATCTCTATGGTATGTCCTGGTATCTGGATGCCTGCTGCCCGGGTTGGTGGGGCTTGGTAGCCGATGACTACAAAGCACTTATGGCCGTTCCCGTAAAATACAAGGCCGGTGTACTTTCGTATGCGTATCAGCCTCTTTTTGTGCAACAGGCGGGTATTTTTTCCCAAGTGCCCATAAGCGCGGAATTCGTTGCCGCTTTTTTAAATGTGTTGCGTTCCCGTCTAGGAAAAATAAAACTGTACCTTACCCCCGAATGCACCGGATTAGTCAACGGTTTTGAAACAGAAAAACGACTCTCCCAGTACATTCAATTGCAAGGAATGAATTTGGATGAAATCCGCGCGGCATATTCCGATAATGCGCGCCGAAACATACGCCGCGCCGAAAAAAATGGTCTGTCGCTCCAATTTTCCTTAGATTTTGAAGCCGTAATCCGTGGTTTTCGAAACCAGGCGGGAGAGCATGTAAAAGAAATCGGAGATGCCGGATTCCGTCTACTACAGGAATTATTGTACAATCTCCAACGCCACACTGATTCGCATGTGGCACAGGTATTTACCCGGGAAGGAGAACTTCTCTATTCCGCTTTTTTTGCCGGATTTGGGGGAAAGGCTCTTTACGTAAAGGGTGCAGGCACCGACCTGGCGCGCCACACGGGTGCGGGTCACTTTCTCATGGATCGTATGATCCGCAAATTTTATGAAGATGGCTACGGTATATTTGATTTCGGAGGTGCCAATGCCGATAATGTGCGCAAGTTCAACCTGCAATTCGGAAGCGACGAATTTGAATACCTTTGCATCCGTGGCGGATATCTTCCGACCATTTTGTTGTAATGGAAACCAAAAGAAGCATCTTACTCACCGGAGCCTCGGGCGGTTTGGGCCGTCATTTGGCCAAAGTGTTGGCCTCCTCAGGGCACAGGTTGGTTCTTTCAGCCAGAAAACCTGCGGATACCCCCTTGCCTTCAGGAAACGACATCCACTTTATCGCCTGTGACCTCACCCAAACAGAGGATATTACCGACCTGGCAAGGCACTCCGCTTCACTCCTCGGAAAAGTAGATGCCGTTATTCACGCGGCGGGAATTTCAGGCAGCGGCATGAGCTGGAAAATATCAGCCGAAGAGTGGCAACAAACTTTGGCCATTAACCTTACTGCCCCTTTTTTGCTTTCATCTGCATTGTTGCCTCAAATGCGAACTGCAAGGTTCGGCAGAATCATCAACCTCAGCTCGGTGGTGGCCTACCGGGGAGTTGCCGGCACTTCTGCCTATGCTGCATCCAAGGCAGGGCTCGACGGATGGGTAAGAGCCATGGCCCTTGAAAATGCTGCACACGGCATAACGGTCAACAATCTGGCACTCGGCTATTTTGATGCCGGTATGCTCTACGATATTCCCGAAGACCTCCGCACAAGGATCCGCACTGAAATTCCGGCAGGCGATTTCGGTAATCCGGAAACCGTTTCTTCTCTCATCCTTTGGCTGCTCAGCGATTCCGCCGGGTATTGCACCGGTCAGACCATCCACCTGAACGGCGGACTGTATGCCTGATCTGCAACCTTTTTTATCCTCCATGCGTTAGCCTATGTGCGATGAAATTGCACGACTTTATTTTATTGATCGGATTGGGTATTTCCCCACTTTATGCACAACAACCCGTGCTGACGGGAAATTCCCTGACCGAAAAAAAACATATTCCCAAGCGAAATAAAGTACCGGCAAACATCCTGAAAATATCCCTGCTTGGACCGCTCAGGGGTGAATATAAACTATTGTACGAACGCCGCCTGAAGCCTTGGATTTCAGTGCAGGCGGGTTTGGGAGGAACCACTCGAGACCAGGTATTTGAACAATTCGGGTCACAAGGGTTCAACAAACACAATTACCCGCTGAGTGGGGGATTTACCGCCTCCGCAGCACTTCGCTTTTATCCCGTGGCGGACGGATGGATGGGCGGCTTTTTCATATCTCCCGATCTGCAATACCGCAGCTACCGATTCAATGCATCTCTCACCCAATACGATGCCAATGCCGTTCCTTCCAATCAGCATCTGAAGCTATCCTATTCCATGCGCGAATACCGGATGCTATTCGGGCACAGCTACGATTACATTGTAAGAAATTTGTACCTGGAATATTACATAGGACTTGTATTCCGGGAAATCAATGAATCCCTGCCGTCGTTTCAAAATACGGACTCCGGTGCTTTTTACACACGTCGGGATGTATATCGGTTTGTTCCAGGGTTGGCACTCAATGCCACATTGGGTTATTCTTTTTAAAAAATTCCGGCAGGTCAGATTTCAATGGTTCCTTCAAACACTTTACGCGCGGGACCTTTCAGGAAAACATCCGTAAAACTCCCATCGGGCATAGCCCTGAAAGAAACGGCAAGCCCTCCACCCTTCGACTCCAACAGGACCTCGGAAATCCCTCTCTCCACTCCGTAAACCAATGCGGCAGCCGTAACTCCTGTTCCACAGGAATAGGTTTCATCTTCCACGCCGCGCTCAAATGTCCGTATACGCAATTTCCCCGGAGTCGTTTCGCAAATAAAATTCACGTTGATTCCCCGTTGCACATATTCGCTCCGGTTGCGGATTGCCCTGGCCGAATCCGTAAATTTCAGATCGTCCCAAAAATCGGACAAGGCGTAGGCCACGAAATGCGGAGAACCGGTTTCGGCGGTAAACCCTCCGTCAACAGAAATGACCGGCGGACAATCCATCATCTGAAGAACGACCCGGTCATCCTCCAGATGAGCCCGGTGAAATCCGTCCACGGCATCAAAATCAACCACCCCGTCTGAAGCCAGGCCCAGCTCCTCGGCAAAGCGGGCAAAACAACGACCTCCGTTACCACACATGGTGCTTTCACCTCCATCGGAATTGAAATACACCATGCGCAGTCTTTCGGCTCCCTGCTCCAGAAGAATCAACCCGTCAGCTCCTATGCCGAAACGCCGCCGGCACAAAAAAGCAATCTGCTCCCCCGTAAGTTTGACTGATCCGGCACGGTTATCGAGCATAATGAAATCATTTCCGGTGCCCTGGTATTTGTAAAATGGAATCCGCATACTCGCTGAAACATTAACAGAATTAAAAACAGTATTAACAAGGTTTTAAGCAACTAAAAAACCGAAAGCCCGTTAAATTAGCGTCGTAAAAATAATACCAAAACACATTAGAGCTATGAGAAAGTTTCTTGGTTTTGCCGTCGCAGGTCTTATTGGCGGAATAAGTTCACTGGCAGCTTACCGTTTTATTGGTGGAGATGATTTCGGAACGGGCAAAGGTTTGGTGCAGGATGCTCCCGTGTACAAAACATCACAAACCCTTCCCGGTTCTTCCCTTCCGCCCGAGGGTGCCATTGATTTCACCACGGCGGCTGAGGTTTCGCTGAATGCAGTGGTGCATATACGTACCGAAAGCCGTGCCCAAAACACATCCATGTTCCGCGATCCCATTCACGAATTCTTTTTCGGTGCGCCCGGAGTGCGGCAGCCCGTCGTAGGAAGCGGATCGGGGGTCATCATCAGCGAAGACGGGTATATAGTAACCAACCACCACGTGATTGACGGTGCCGAAAAAGTAGATGTAACACTGAACAATAAATTTCATTACACGGCGGATGTCATCGGCAGAGATCCTTCCACCGACCTGGCCCTCATCAAAATAGAAGCCAACGGACTTCCTTTTCTGCCGTTTGCAAACTCTGATGAGGTAAAGGTAGGCGAATGGGTTTTAGCAGTAGGAAATCCCCTGAATCTTAATTCTACCGTAACCGCGGGTATAGTCAGTGCCAAAACGCGACGGATAGACATCATTCACAAAGATCTGGCGATAGAAAGTTTTATACAAACCGATGCTGCGGTGAATCAGGGAAACAGCGGAGGTGCGTTGGTGAACACACGCGGAGAACTGGTGGGCATCAATTCAGCCATTGCATCCACCACGGGCAGCTACACCGGCTATTCGTTCGCCATACCATCCAATCTGGTGAAAAAAGTAATCAATGATTTGGCGGAGTATGGTAACGTCCAACGTGCCTTTTTGGGTGTGGTGATCAAAGACATGACCCCGGAACTGGCCAAAAAAGCGGGACAAACCGATTTGAACGGAGTATATGTGGAAGAAACCCTCGAAAACGGCGCCGCAAAAGAAGCCGGTATTAAACCGGGCGACATTATCAAAAAAGTGGGCGATGTGCCTATTTCCGGATTCAACTCACTGCAGGAACAGGTGGCCCTTTACCGTCCCGGAGACCGGGTAAACGTGACGATGATACGCAACGGAGAGGAAATCGTGATAAACGCGGTACTGAAAAACAAGGAAGGAAATGCCAACCTATACAAACGCAACGACGAAGTCTTGGCCCTGCTGGGTGCCGATTTTGAAAAATTCGCCAACGCATACGGAAACATTCAAGGGCTTAAAGTGGTGAACCTGAAAACGGGAAAACTGAAGGCCGCCGGTATAAAAGAAGGATTCCTGATTACCAAGATAAACGGGCAGCCTGTTAAAGACCCTTCCGATTTGGAAGCCATTCTTTCCCAAAGCCCCGAATCGGTGTATGTGGAAGGTATTTATCCCAACGGACAGAAAGCCTATTACGCATTCGGTTTCTAAAATAAATCAAGTCCTCCTCCGGGAGGACTTTTTATTTCCAGCCCTGCCAAGTTATTATTACTGATTATCAGCAATTTAAAACTAACTTGGGGTAATTTCTCAAAATTCTGTTAAAAAAGCACTTGACAAGTACCTGAAAAAGCGGTAATTTTGCATTTTAACAACACGGCTTACTCACTTAAAACAATTGGCTCTCGCATGAGACAGTTAAAAATCACCAAATCCATTACCAACCGTACCGAGCGGTCTTTAGACAAGTATCTACAGGAAATCGGAAAAGAAGAATTAATTACGGCAGAAGAGGAAGTGGAGCTCGCCCGCCGCATCAAGCAGGGCGATCAGGTTGCCTTAGAAAAACTCACCCGCGCCAACCTGCGTTTCGTGGTATCCGTTTCCAAACAATACCAAAATCAGGGCCTCAGCCTCCCCGACCTGATCAACGAGGGTAACCTCGGTTTGATTAAAGCCGCCCAGCGCTTTGATGAAACCCGCGGTTTTAAATTCATATCCTACGCCGTATGGTGGATCCGTCAGTCGATTCTGCAGGCCATCGCCGAGCACAGCCGTATCGTGCGCCTGCCGCTGAACCAGGTGGGATCGCTGAATAAACTGAACAAAGCCTTTTCCAAATTGGAGCAGGAATTTGAGCGTGAGCCCACGGAAGAAGAATTGGCCCAATTGCTCGATCTGCCCGAAGATAAAGTAAAAGACAGCATCATGATTGCCGGTCGTCACGTGTCCATGGACGCTCCGCTGGTGCAGGGTGAGGAAAGCACCCTGTACGACGTGATGATCAACTCCGACTCACCGAAGGCCGATACCGACCTGATGCGCGAATCGCTCCAGACCGAAATAGAACGTACACTAGATACACTCAGCGAAAGAGAAAAAGAAATCATCAAGCTGTATTTCGGCATAGGGCTGAACCACGGCCTTACCATTGATGAAATCGGCGAAAAATTTGACCTTACCCGCGAACGGGTGCGTCAAATCAAAGAAAAAGCGCTGAAACGCTTGCGCCAGAGCACGCGCAGCAAGTTGTTGCGTACCTACCTGGGTTAATTTTATTTCATGGACCATACACCTGCACCTGTGATGAACGGCACTACCGCCGCATTTGACAATGAGCTGAAAAATTGGCTCGATTATGAACGAACTTCCGTAAAGCTGATTAAAATTATCAGCGAACTGTATTATGACAAAGGCGTGGAAACCGTCCTCTTCCGTAAACCCCTGATTGATCAGGCTGCGGGAGAAGTCATCAACCACCACTCCTACGCCAAAACAGTTTCCCGGCATCCCATCACCATCCATGATACCCTGGCGCTGGCCGAAGAACTGGCCACGCTGGATATGGCTCCTGCCCGTCTGGATCTGGGTAAACTTGCCATACAGTGGTTTCAGGAGCAAAGCCACTATGCTGACAGAAAGGCTTTCCTGAATGATAAGCTCAACCACCTGATGAGCGGCAAGAACCACGGCATCACTCCTAAGGACGTGGTACTTTACGGTTTCGGACGCATCGGACGCCTTTTGGCCCGAGAACTGGTAGCCCAAGCCGGAGCCGGACAACAGCTGCGCCTCCGCGCCATCGTTACCCGCGGATACACCACCAACGATTTGTACAAACGTGCGGACCTGCTGCGCAACGACAGCATTCACGGACATTTCCGCGGTACCATTCAGGAAGATCCGGAAAATCGCGCACTCATCATCAACGGGCATACCGTGTACATGATTGATGCCGCTTCGCCAGATAACGTGGATTACACGCAATACGGCATTGAAAACGCCCTGTTGATTGACAATACGGGAGCCTGGCGCGACCGCGAAGGACTGAGCCGCCACCTGCAATCCAAAGGCGTTTCCAAAGTATTGCTTACCGCTCCCGGCAAAGGCGACATTCCGAATATCGTGTACGGCGTAAACCACGGCGAATTTGATATCGACTCCGAAAATATTTGGTCTGCCGCTTCCTGTACCACCAACGCCATCGTGCCGGTGATTAAAGTGATTGAAGAAAAACTGGGCATTGAAAGCGGACACATTGAAACCGTACACGCCTACACCAACGACCAAAACCTGTTGGATAACTACCATAAAGGTTCCCGCCGGGGCCGCTCTGCCGCGCTGAACATGGTCATTACCGAAACGGGAGCCGCCAAAGCGGTTTTTAAAGTGTTTCCGCACCTGAAGGGAAAACTCACGGGCAATGCCGTGCGCGTACCCATTCCGGACGGATCATTGGCCATTTTGGTGCTGAAGGTAAAAAACAACACCACGTTGGAAGCGGTAAATGGCATGATGCGCGAAGAAGCCCTGTTCGGCGAATTGGTAGAGCAGATTCAGTATGCGTACAGCAACGAATTAGTTTCGTCTGACATTGTGGGCAATTCCTGTGCGGTGATTTTTGACAGCAAAGCCACCATCGTGGGCGAGGACGGCAAGAGCCTGACCCTGTATGCCTGGTACGATAACGAGTACGGCTACACCCGGCAGGTGGTGCGTATGGCCAAGCACCTCGCCAAAGTGCGCCGCGCTACGTATTACTGATAAATGATGAACCCGGGCATTGGCCCGGTAGAGGATAATTACAGATTGTTGAACTTAATTTAAATGGATGAGATAAACAAGCAGCCTTAAAGGCTTACATAACATAACTGCGTTTGCTGAAATCCTGTAAGCGAAAAGTCGAAATTTCAAATGAAACAGGGAGATAAGTACAACGCTCACGCCAAGGCGTGGGCAATGCTTTACTCTGTTTCCAGGGCTTCGACTCCCTCGCTTACAAGTGTGGCAATTGTCCCACGCTTTTTCGTTTATTAATTCCGCTGAGGGACAGAACGGAAAAAAACAAAACAATGAAAACAAAAAATCTATTCTTGACAGCATCAGCCACCATTGTATTGGCTTTTGCAAACATGGCCCAGGTACCTTCGTATGTGCCGTCCAACGGGCTGGTAGGTTGGTGGCCGTTTAACGGGAATGCTCAAGACGAAAGCGGAAACGGCAATGATGGAACAGTAAATGGAGCTACGCTTACGATTGATCGGCTAGGTCAAGCAAATAAAGCTTACAGTTTCAATTCAAATTTTTTGGGCCATTACTCAGGTGCGGATTTTATAAGATGTAATTTCCCTGGACCTATTGGTAATTCAAACAGAACATTTTCTTTTTGGATTAAAACAGATTCATTGAGTATAGCTACTCAAAATAATACTGTTTTGTCCTATGGGGGAAATGAATTTGACTATGGCGAACAATTTCGCATTGTTTTTGGTTGGGACTGCAACCAAAGCATTGCAGGAATAAATTATAGTGGAGTCAAAGAGGCTCCTTTCACCCCTTCAAATTCCTGGCAATTAATCACTATTGTTTATGACTCTAATAATGGACTTAATTCTACTGGAATTCGCATTTACATCAATGCTAATCTTTCACAATCCTATTGTTCAGAAATTAATGGATTAAATTTTAATACCAGCGCTTTAAACCCAATTACATTTGGCAGATATCATGACATAAATTGGGTGTCTGACCCTGGTTTCTTTAGGGGATTTCTTGACGACATCGGCATTTGGAATCGGGCCTTAACCCAACAGGAAATCACTCTCTTATACTTGAGCTGTGAACTCTCAGTCAATACCCAACCCACCAATCAAACGGCAACCACAGACAGTAACGTCCAATTTGCGGTAGGTACTGCCGAGCCCAATGCCACCTTCCAATGGCAAAGCAATCTCGGGCTAGGCTGGCAGAATGTTTCCAATGCGGGCCAATACAGCGGAGCCACATCCAATACGTTGCTCATTTCCAACGTAACCCCCGCCAACAACAATCAGGCCTTCCGCTGCATCGTTTCCTCCGGTTCATGCGCAGATACTTCGGATTCTGCCCTACTTACCGTGGTGGATAATTCGGCCATCCAAAATCTTTCCCAGCCCGGTCAGCTTTTCGTTTTCCCCAATCCGGCCAAAGATCAAATTACCGTAGAATGCGCGGCTTCACTTATCGGTAAGCCATACCGCATTACGGATGCCTCGGGAAAGGTGGCTGCCTCCGGCACGTTTACCGGAACCCAGGAGACTATTTCGCTGGAGCGTTTCGCGGCAGGCATCTATACACTTTCCTTAGAAGATGGCATCCGTCAATCGTTCAAAATCATCAAAGAATAAGCATTGCCTGGGTCATGAGAATCTCTTGAATTCAAAACAGCCTTCTTTTCGGAGGCTGTTTTTGTTTTCAGAACAGGATGTAATAATTGGCATCGGGCTCCAGCTCAAACTTAGGCGATTTCAGCGGGATTACCTCGGCTGCCTCGGGGTTGTCGCCCACCCTTAGTCGGTAGTTTTTTCGGTCAATGGTGAAATTCAGCGGCATGGAAAATCCTTTTTCCACCCCTTTAAACCAAAGCCTGAGCTGAATCTCTCCCTGCGTTTTCTTTACCGAATAGGTAAGCTCGGGAACGTTCACGGTACGCAGATAGGTATTGAAAAAGCCGGTTAAATCCATGCCGGCATACTCCTGCATGAGCATCTCCACATCCCGGGAAGTGATGGTCCTGCGCCCGAAACGGCGGGTCATTTCATGCAGAAGCTCTTTAAAATTCGCGTCATCATTCAGAATCGCCCGGTAGGTATGAATAATCTGCACGCCCTTGAAATACATATCGCCCGAGCCTTCGTTGTTTACACCGTACACCCCAATCACGGGCGTATCATTCTGTATGTTTTTGCGCAGCCCGCGGGCATATTCATCGGCGGCATTGCGTCCGAAACGGCTTTCCACATACAATACCTCGGAGTATGTGGTGAACCCCTCATGCACCCACAAGTCGGCCACGTCCTTCACGCTGATGTGGTTCCCAAACCACTCATGACCCGTTTCATGAATGAGAATATAATCCCAAAGCAGCCCCCACCCCGATTCCGACAAATCGGTACCGAGGTAGCCGTTCATAAACTGGTTGCCGTAAGCCACCGCACTCTGGTGCTCCATACCCAGATAGGGCGCCTGTACCAGCTTATACCCGTCCCCGTAAAACGGATAAGGCCCGAACCAATCTTCAAAAACGGTGAACATGTTAGCCATTTGAGGCAGCAGGTGCCTTTTGGCTTCGTCGAGATCCTCACTCAAAAACCAAAACGTAACCGGGAGCGGCCCTGATTTCCCCTGAACGGTTTCCTTATGTTGGCTGTAATCGCCTATGTAAAACGTGATGTTGTATGTATTTATGGGGGCCTTTACCTCCCAGGTGAAGGTGTATATGGATTTATCTGCCGTTTCGGTAATTTCAGCCAGTTTCCCGTTGGAGATAAACAACACATTCTGATTTACGGTTCCCGAAATGCGCGCACCCCGATCGGGTTCATCGGCGCCGTAATCTTTGCAGGGCCACCAGGCAGAAGCGCCCAACCCTTGGCAGGCAACGGCCAACCAAGGATTTCCCTGTGAATCCGCACTCCAGACGATACCCCCGTCCCAAGGCGGGTGTACTGCCACCCGCGGCACACCGGAATAATACAACGTGAGCACCTGCTCGCCTGCAGGCCTGGCTCCCAAAGGAAAAAAAATGAGGTATGCCTCTTCAACGCGTTCGAAACGAAGCCGATTCCCGTTCCATAAAGCACTGTCTATTCGCAGAGGTTTTTGCAAATCGAGCTGCATGACCGGTTGAAAATCCGCCAGCGGAAGGAAAGTCATATTTACCCGTCCCGTAAGCGAACGGTTTTCCAGGTCGGGGGTAAAGGATAAGTCGTAATGCAGCACGTCCCACGAGCGGCGGTAGGGGCCGTCGGAACCCCGGAGCGTATCGGCGGCGGTGAATGGTTTGTGCGCAGTGAAGAGTTGGGCAGCGGCGCAGCCGGCGTATAAGCCAAGAAAAACAGGGAGAATGAATAGGCGCATGAACCAAATATACGAGGATTTGGGAGTTTGAAATTTAGAGAAAATAAGAAATAATGGAAAATAGAGATAAAAAAAGATTTGATACAATCTTTAATTTCGTTACAAAGAAAAACATATTTTTAGAGCTAAACCCCTCTATTTATTTGGGTATTTTGCAATATTAATTGAAATATGAGTATATAATAAGATTCCTGAAAAAAGAATTTAAGGATGCAAGTACTGGACAAAATACTAAAGAGTTCAGTTATTAGTTTAAAATTCAATCAATAACAACCACACAGCCTCATCTTTTCATCTAAATAAGCAAGCAAATCAGCGTTGTTTTTGCC
>JBIJBG010000159.1:0-5177 GCA_044345355.1 Flavobacteriales bacterium | reverse complement strand
CCACGCCTACCAACCTGAATATCGTGCAGACCAGACTGAAAGCTTTCTTTAAAGCCCTGATGCAGCAACCCGAATACCAACTGTCCTAACTCCTAACAAGAATAGTTCATGAAACGTCGAGATTTTATAAAAAAAACAGCCCCGGCAGCTGTTGTGGTTCCCTCCCTGGTGAACGGTATTTCGTTTGCGGCCGGCACCAATCCATGGCTTCATGCCCTTACCCGGGCGGCTCAGGAAACTGACCGCGTATTGGTGCTTATCTTTTTGAGCGGAGGGAATGACGGACTCAATACCGTCATCCCGTTGGATCAATACACCCAAATGGCCGCCGCAAGAAACAATGTACTTATTCCGCAAAACCAGGCGTTGGCGCTGAACGGCAATCCCAATACGGGGTTTCACCCGGCCATGACCGGAATGCGTGATTTGTTCAATCAGGGAAAACTCCAGGTAATCCAGTCGGTCGGGTATCCGCAACCCAATTTTTCACATTTCCGTTCCACCGATATTTATACCTCGGCCTCCGACTCCGATCAGGTGCTGAGCTCAGGTTGGGTGGGCCGCTATCTGGAAAGTGAATTCCCCGGTTTCCCTTCGGGATACCCAAATGCCGACAATCCCGATCCATTGGCCGTGCAACTTGGCGCAAACCTACCCCTACTTTTTCAGGGACCAGCCGCACAAATGTCTATGACGGTGAGCAGCCCGGCTATTTTTGATCAGTGGACCTCAGGAACCATGGATCCGGCACCCAATACTCCGGCAGGAGACGAACTAAACTATATCCGCACCATCACATCACAGACTCAGCAATATGCCCAGAGGCTTATGCAGGCTTATCTGAATGTTTCGGTTCAGTCCCCGGGCTACCCTGCCGCGGGAACCAATTATCTGGCCGATGTGCTGAAGCTTATTGCCCGGCTGATAAAAGGAGGATTGCAATCGCGCATTTACCTCTGCGGGCTGTATGGTTTTGATACGCATGCCTCGCAGGTAGTTAACGGACAACCTACCACGGGCGTCCATGCCCAGCTTTTAGGTTTATTGTCACAGGCTATGAAAGCCTTTCAGGATGATTTACAGTTTTTGGGTATCGAGGACCGAGTGCTGGGTATGACCTTTTCTGAATTTGGACGCCGCGTGAAATCAAATGCCAGTGTGGGTACTGACCACGGGGCTGCCGGTCCCATGTTTGTTTTCGGAAAAAAAATACACGGTGGGATTTTAGGTACCAATCCCATTTTGCCCGCTTCCGCTACAGACAACGACAACCTGCCGATGCAGTATGACTTCCGATCCGTATACGCGTCCGTGCTGAAGGATTGGTTTTGTGTGCCCGATTCTGTGCTCAATGACATCATGCTGCAAAACTTTCAATACCTGCCTATCGTGAATCCGGCTTGCCTAACAAGTATCGAGGAGGTAAACAGCTTATCCGAAGCTATGCAGCTCAAACCCTCTCCCAATCCCATGGTGAACAGTTGCTATGCCGGTTACGAGATTCCGGGCGGACATGTACGGCTTGATTTATTCGACCCGCTTGGCCGCCTCATGAAAACCTATGTAAACACCAAGCAGACAGCTGGAAATTACAAAGTATGGATTGAAAATGAAGGCTGGGCACCTGGAAACTACCACCTGCGCTTACAGTGCGATTCACTCCAGAAAACCGTCATACTAGTCATTGCGCGTTGAAAAACCGTTAAGTTCAATCAAATAAATCAGGTACACAGAGATACACCGTGTACCCTACATAAATCAGGAAAAAGATACTTCCCTGCCAACGGGAGAGTGTACGGGGTTTTCCTACAAACATAAAAAAGAACAACAGCAACGCGGAGCCGATGCACATGTATAATGCCGAATTGAGTTCTTTCTGAAACGGAAGCGGAGCTACGGCGGAGGAAACGCCCAAGATAAAAAAGATGTTGAAAATGTTGGATCCCACTACATTGCCTATGGCAATGTCCGAGTTTTTGCGATAGGCCGCTACCAAAGAAGTAGCCAGCTCCGGAACGGAAGTGCCCACGGAAACGATGGTGAGTCCGATGATGGCTTCCGAAATGCCGAAAATTTTAGCGAAATCTACCGCCCCGGTAACCATTAAATGACCTCCGCCCACTAGGCCCGCCAAGCCGATGATTACCAGAAAAAACGACTTGGGAACGGGAAACAGGTTCACCGGTTCCACATCGTCCTCATTCGGTTTGGCTGCGAATCGAAACGAATAAAACATGAATAGACCAAAAAAAACAAGCAAAATCAATCCATCTGTGAGGGAAATCATATTGGGCGCACCCGGGCTGATCCAGGAATCATTGGCCAGCAGCATGAGCACTACTGCAGCAAGCAGAGAGATGGGAATCTCAGCCCAAACGGTACTCCGCTGCACGGCAATGGGATAAATAAGCGCGGAAAGACCCAAAATACCGAGTGTATTAAACACGTTGGAGCCTACCACGTTTCCCACGGCGATATCCGTATTTCCGTTTACTGCGGCAAAAAAACTGACCACAAACTCGGGCATGGATGTACCGAAAGCCACCACGGTAAGCCCGATGACCAAATTAGAAATGCGAAACATGGCCGCCAGAGACGAAGCACCGCTCACCAGCCAGTTGGCTCCGAAAACGGTAAGCACAAAACCCACGATAAAAAGAACAATGGCAATCCACATAGTCATTGAAAATGCATTTTTAAGTACCGGACTTTTAAAACGAAGCGAAACGAAAGAAGTTTATAAACCCAAAAGCACTTCTTCAGGCTCTTTACTGCCGAAAAGTATGCGCTGCGGATTTTCAATCATCTCCTTCACTTTTACCAAAAATCCTACACTCTCTTTACCGTCAATCACACGGTGATCGTAACTGAAAGCCAGATACATCATGGGGCGGATTTCCACTTTCCCGTTCACGGCCATCGGCCGGTCCTGAATTTTATGCATACCCAGGATTCCGCTCTGAGGCGGATTTAAAATGGGCGTTGACATCAGCGAACCGAATACACCGCCGTTGGTAATGGTAAACGTTCCGCCCGTCATTTCGTCAACAGACAATTTTCCGTCACGCGCTTTGATGGCCAACTCTTTTATTTTTCCCTCAATATCGTGCAACATCATCATTTCCGCGTTGCGGATTACGGGAACCATAAGGCCCTTAGGCGTACTCACGGCAATGCCCACATCCACGTAGTCATGGAAAATCTGTTCCTCGCCGTCGATTATACTGTTCACCGCGGGGAAATGAAAGAGCGCTTCCGTAACGGCTTTGGTGAAAAAACTCATGAACCCGAGATTCACCCCAAATTTTTCTTTGAATTTATCCCCGTATTTTTTACGGATTTCCATCAGCGGCCCCATATCCACCTCATTGAAGGTAGTGAGCATGGCCGTTTCGTTCTTCACGCTTACAAGCCGCTGCGAGATTTTTCTGCGGAGCGCGGTCATTTTCTTACGCTCTTCCTCGCGGGTGCCCTGCCATCCGTTCATGGAGGCTACCTGATTGGCAAACCCGGCCGACATGAACTGCAACAGATCCTGTTTGGTGATACGCCCCCCGGGCCCGGTTCCGGGTACCTTAGCCGCGGAAATATTCTGTTCAGCCATCATTTTGGCTGCCGCAGGAGACGGGGTGCCCTTGGCATATCCCGATTCGACAACGGGAGCGGATGCCTTAGCCGGTTCAGGAGTGGGTGCTTCTGTTTTGGCGGGAACCGGTTTAGGTGCTTCCGCCGCGGGAGCCTGAGCCCCTGCGGGAACCTCTGCAGAGGTATCAATCCTGGCTACCACATCGCCTACATTCACCTTGGAACCTGCTTCCGCCAACACCTCCAGTTTTCCGGAAGCTTCCGCACTGATGGTAAGCGTAGCTTTGTCCGAATCAATTTCACAAATTTCTTCGTCTTTAAACACGTAATCGCCCGACTTTTTCAGCCAGTTGGCAATCTCTACTTCGGTTACCGATTCGCCCGGGCTGGGCACTGTTACTTCTAACGACATGCTATGCGGATTAATTCTTTATTTCTGTTACTCGTTTTCTTTTACGGCAGGCATCCCTAACGCACGATCTAAAACATCGTCACGGCGTTTTGCAGCCTTTTTGGAATATCCGGTAGCCGGGCTTGCGCTCGGCGCCTGAGCCACCACTTCCAGATCCAGATCGCGCAGGGCGCGGTGCATAAACCGTCCGCGGATGTACCACCACGGCCCCATATTTTCCGGTTCTTCCTGCACCCAAAGCCATTTTACGGCTTTCACATACTTATCCCGGATATCTACAATCTGATTCATAGGGAAAGGATACAGCTGTTCCAGACGCACAATGGCCGTGCAGTCATCACCCAGTTGTTCGCGGCGCTCCAACAGGTCATAATAGACTTTGCCCGAGCAGAAAATAACCTTATCCACCTGTTCCGCCTCTACGGTAAGATCATCAAACACCTCGGTGAAACTTCCCGAAGCCATATCGGCAAGCGGAGAAGTGCAGCGCGGGTGGCGGAGCAGTGATTTGGGAGTCATCACCACCAAGGGTTTGCGGAACGGCCTCTTAAGCTGACGGCGGAGTGCATGAAACATGTTGGCCGGCGTGGTACAATTCACCACCTGCATATTCAGCTCGGCACACAACTGCAGAAAACGTTCCCAACGGGCACTGGAATGCTCCGCTCCCTGTCCTTCATATCCATGCGGAAGCAGCAAAACCAAACCGTTCTGATTATTCCATTTGTCTTCCGCGGCGGAAAGATATTGATCAATGATGATCTGAGCCCCGTTTACAAAATCACCAAACTGCGCTTCCCAAAGCGTGAGACCGTCGGGCATGCCCAACGCATAACCGTAATCAAAACCCATGACGGCATACTCGCTGAGCAGCGAATTGTAAACCGAAAATTTAGCCTGAGGCATCCCCAGATTATTCATGGGGCAATATTCCGCTTCTGAATCTTCGGCCTTTACAATGGCATGACGATGGGAAAACGTGCCCCGCACACAATCCTGCCCGCTCAACCGCACGGGATGGCCTTCCGCCAGCAGCGTGGCATATGCCAATAATTCGCCCATGGCCCAGTCGAGCTTATCAGTATCATTTACCATGACCGCCCGGTCTTCAAATATCTTTTTAATTTTTCTGAGAAAATTCATGTTTCCTGGCAGCGTGGTCATGGTCTGCGCCAGATTT
>JBIJBG010000183.1:0-4619 GCA_044345355.1 Flavobacteriales bacterium | reverse complement strand
AAAAGAATCAAACCGAATGCAATAAATTTCATTTGTTTTTCCTTTTTTTTATTTGTTTAATTGATTGCGTGTCTATTTATCAGCTTACCCATAACTTGTTTATTGGCGCACCAAAAGTGCGCCAATCCATCCAATTTTGTAGAGCTAAGAGCACCTTCGGTTCCTTTTATTTTTTTTGGTTTGATTTCACTCAACCAAATGTAAAAGGCAAAATTCATATAAACAAATAATTTTACATACGCCCTATTTTGGCGTAGTTGTTTCGGCGACGCCATTCCCTTTTTCTTTGAGTCTGTTCCAGGCTCCGGGGCTGCATGGCTTACGGTGGGCCTTCGGTAGGTAATCCTTCCATTTTCCCTAAAACAAAACAGCCGCCTCCTTTTTGGGGAAGCGGCTGTTCTTTGTACTAAATTTCAGCGGTTTAGCTGAACAGGCTTTGCAGCTTCATGGCTACGCTCATGTCGCCTTTTACCTTGATTTTTCCGCCCATGAAGGCTCCCATCGGGTTCAGTTCGCCTTTCATCAGCGCCAGCAGATTTTCTTCGGTTACGGTTACCGTACAGTCGGCATCCGTGTTGTCGCCGCTTACTACGTTGGCAGCGCCTTTTCCGTCAATGAGGATGTGGCGGTCGCCGAAATCAAATTTTAAGGTACTGCCTAAAGCCGGTCTTTTGCCTGCGCGCTCCGAAAGGGCGCTGAAAATTGTCTCGTATGACATACTCGTTGTATTTGGTGATTGTATTTCCTGTTTTGCTTCATCCGCTTTGCTTTCCGATGCCGGATTTTTGGCGTAAGATAGGGATAATCCGTCATTCTTGTACTGTTTGTCATCAATAATCATCTTGGCCAGAATCTCGCGCATGATTTCAGACGAGCCCCCGCCGATGGTGAGAATGCGGCTGTCGCGGAACATGCGGGCTATCTTGTATTCTTCCATATACCCGTATCCGCCAAAACACTGCAGGCATTCGGTGGCCACCTTGTCGCTCATGGAGCTTTCTTTTACCGCATATTGTCCGTCGTTATGCAGGCGGCATACATGGTAGTTGTAGTATTTGATGCTCTCCACCTCGGCGCTCAGCTGGGCCATGCGGTGGCGCAATACCTGGAATTTGTTGATGGGCCTTCCGAAGGCTTTGCGCTCACTCATGTATTGGAGCGTATATTCGATGGCATTCTCGCAGGCGGCAATAGCCCCCACGGCGCCCACAAGCCGCTCCAACTGCAATCCGCCCATCAGGTAAATGAATCCCATGCCTTCCTCACCGATTAAGTTTTCGGCGGGTACTTTCACGTTGTCGAACCATAACTCGGCGGTGTCAGAGGAATGCCAGCCTAATTTTTTGAGTTTCTTGGCGCTCACGCCCGGCGCATTGCGGTCAATCACCAAAAGACTTACTCCGTTAATGCCGGCTTCGGGGTCGGTTTTTACCACGGTTACGATGTAGTCGCCGTACACGGCATTGGTGATGAATGTTTTTTGCCCGTTTACCACATAATGGTCTCCCTCACGGATGGCCTTGGTTTGGATGTTGGCCACATCCGAACCGGCACCCGGCTCCGTGATGCCGATGGAGGATACCATTTCTCCGCGGATGGTGGGTTTCAGGTATTTTTCCTTCAGAAAATCGGTGCCATGCTTGAAAATGTACGTGGAGCTCATATACTGGATTACGCTGGGCGTAACGGCAAATCCGCCTGACCATAATCTGGAAATCTCTTCGCAAAAAATGACGGAGTAAAAGAAATCGACTCCGGAACCGCCCACTTCCTCGGGGTAATTGAGGCCCATGTATCCCATATCGCCCATTTTTTTCCAGATGTCTTTCGGTATGCGCTGGTCTTCTTCCCACTGATCGATATGCGGAGCTACTTCTTTTTGCAGAAAGTCGCGCAAGCCCTGGCGGAAAAGGGTATGTTCTTCGGTGAAATAGTAGTTCATGGTTTTGTTATCTGTTATCTGTTAATTGTTATCTGTTAATTGTTATCTGTTATCAGGCAATAGGCAGAAGGCCTGCATTTTCTCAATACTCAATACTGTTTTCTATACTCTTCACTCTTCCCATATAACCATATCCGTTCTTTTGCTCCATGCTTCCAGTTTATCGGTATAGCGTTCGTTCATTTTGTTTCGCTTTATTTTCAGGGTAGGGGTGAGCAGTCCGTTATCTACCGTCCACTCGTCTTTTGCCACTACGATTTTGCTTACCTGTTGATAGCCCGGCAAAGATTGGTTGAGTGAACCGATTGATTCCGTAAGGCGTTGGATGACTTCTTCCCGTTCTTCGTGTTTTCCCACTTCGGAGAGGGATACCAAGGCTATGGGTTGCGGAATTCCTAATCCGGTGACGCATACCTGCTCAATCAGTATATTTTCGGCGAGCTGCCATTCCAGAGGGCCCGGAGCCACAAATTTTCCTTTGGAGGTTTTGAAGGTATCGCTCACACGTCCCGTCAGCTTCAGAAAACCGTCCGCAGTAATTTCTCCCTGATCGCCGGTATGAAGCCACCCATCGCGAAGTGTGGCAGCGGTTTTCTCGGGCTCATTAAAATAGCCTTGCATGATCCAGGGCGCTTTCATCAATACTTCACCCGAATGTGCTTCAATTTTTATTTCCACTTCGGGAAGGGGCTTGCCTACCGTTCCCGGTTCCGTATTTCCGGCAGGCATGAGGGTACATCCTCCCGCATTTTCGGTCATGCCGTAAATTTCACGCAGGTCAATGCCCAGGCGTTTATACCAATTTTTGAGCGGTTGTGGGGTAGGGGCGGCACCGGTGAGAATAATCGGACAGCGGCTGAGTCCGAATCCGGCGCGTATTTTCTTTTTTAAAATCCCGGAGAGTATCGGAATATGCAAAAGAACGGCCAGTTTTTTCTCGCCCAATTTATCGATGACCGCCATCTGAAATTTGGTGTAAATACGCGGTACCGACATGAAGATAGTGGGTTGCACGGCCTGCAGGTTTTTGGCAAAAGTATCGAGCGACTCACCGAAGGATATGGTTCCGCCCGTGAGCAGACAGGCTACTTCTACGATCATGCGTTCGGCAATATGGTTCAGCGGCAGATAGGAAAAGAAAACGAATTCTTTATTTTGGAAAATACCGATGACCTGCTGTTTGCGTTCCATTTCCATCAATGCCGCGGGCGAGTTGTAGGTGAGGGTTACTCCCTTGGGAGTGCCCGTAGTTCCGCTGGTAAACAGGATGGTCCATACATCATGTAGGTTTGGATCATGCGGTTTTTGAATAGGATTAAATTCCGTGAGGATTTCCTTCCATTCTTTTTTTGTTTGCAACGCGGCATTTCCGGGGTAATGCGGAAATGCAACGGTAGGTAAATCATTCGGGATTACGTTTTTGAGGTTGTCCCAGACGGGAATGTCCAGTTTGCCGATGAACAGGAGTTTGGCCCGGCTGAGTTTGAGTAATTCTGACAGCTCAACTGCGGAAAGATTCGGGAAAAACGGGGTGGAAATATGCCCTGCCATCATGATGGCCAGATCGGCCATAATCCAATGGCAGCAATTTTTGGAAAGAAGGGCGATATGACTGCCCGGCTCAAAATCTAAGGAACGGATGTAAGCGGCTACTCTGGCGGCTTCGTCATAGGCCTGTTTCCAGGTGGTTTCATGCCATTTCTCGCCTTCGGGTTGCCGCAGAAAAACGGCATCGGGTGTGTTGATTACCCGATCGTAAAAATACTGTAAGTGGGTTTTGCTATCCATGGCCGGGAGTTTTTCCAAAGTTAATACTTAAACAAATCTCCCCAAAGGCGTTGACCTCCGTCCACATAAACGGTATCGCCGGTGATGTAGTGCGCCATCGGACTGCAAAGGAAAGCCGAAAGCCAGGCTACTTCCTGCACGCTTCCCAACCGCTTGGCGGGTATGGTATCGCTGATTCCCGTAAGCAACTCCGGGGGATAATTATCCAGACCCGTACTTTGTATTATTCCCGGAGCCACGGCATTGATCTGGATGTTATATTTTGCCCATTCCACGGCGAGTGTTTTCGTCAGATTTTCCACGCCTGCGCGGGCGGCACCTGTATGCGCCATGCCGGCAAAACCGCGGTAAATGTTGGCGATGATGTTCAGAATGGTTCCGTGTTGTTGTGGAATAAAAAAGGTTTTGGCCATGATCTGGGTCATGTACCAGGTGCCGTTCAGGTTATTGTTTACCACGGCGTTCCATCCTTTGTAGGAAATGTCTTCGGCCGTGCTGGGAAACTGCCCTCCGGCATTGTTTACCAAAATATCCAACCGACCTTCGTGCTGCTTTATACTTGCTGCCAGTGCTTCAATTTGTTCCGGTTCGCGGATGTCACAAACCTGATACCGGCATGGTCCCAAACCGGACAGTTTCCCGGCTGCTTTCTGCAATTTTTCTTCCTTGCGCGAGGTAATGATGACGGAGGCTCCGTGGCTCAGCAACACTTCCGCAATGCCAAATCCGATGCCGCTTCCGCCACCGGAAACCAGGGCAAGTTTTCCTTGAAATAAATCGTTTTTAAACATGGGCTTAGGTTAATGGAATGTTTAACATGGTTCGTGCTTCGGAAATGGTGGCCACTTCACGACCCATCATACGGGCCAGCTTCACGCCCCATTCCACA
>JBIJBG010000082.1:0-8040 GCA_044345355.1 Flavobacteriales bacterium | reverse complement strand
CATATTGGCTTTGATCCGGTTTGTCATATAGTTCACCACTGCGGGTGTGCAGTTTGCCCAGGTAATCGTTTTCTCTTTAGATTTCAGGTATTCCGAAAATGCCTCCCGGATTGCCTCATCGGCAACAACGTCTTTTTTGAAGGTTTCGGGGGTGGGGTATTTTTTGCCCAGTTCTTTCCGGTGTTTGTTTACATACTTGACGGCAAAGCGGTAAAAAAGGTTTTGCCTGTCCATCGTTTTTATCAGGGAGTCGTTTTCCAGCGTATCGGCAGCAACGAAAATGTCGGGGATGATGCCTCCCGAACCATACACAGTTCTGCCGGCTTTCGTGTAGAATTTTAGGCTGTCCGGTATTTTAATCTGATCTGCCGAGAGCAATTCGCCCGATTCCATCCGCCTCTTTATCTCTTCATTGTATTTGTCTTTTCCTTCGTTGTAGGGCCTTTGTATGCATCTGCCCGAAGGCGTGTAGTATCGTGCCGTGGTGATGCGTGCCGCAGAACCGTCGGAAAACGGATAGGTATTCTGTACGAGCCCTTTACCATAACTTCTTCTGCCTATGATGATACCGCGGTCCAGATCCTGCATGGCCCCGGATACGATCTCACTGGCGGAGGCTGAATTTTCATCAATGAGTACGGCCAATTTTCCTTCATCAAAAACGCCTTTTCCTTTTGAAAAATACTCTTTTCTCCGGCTTTCTCTACCTTCCGTAAAAACAACCAATTCTTCCCGTTCCAGAAATTCACTGCACATGTCTACCGCCACGTGCAGATACCCGCCCGGATTTCCCCGCAGGTCGAGAATGAGTTGCCGCATGCCGGCTTTTTTCAGTTTTTTTATCGCCTCCTTCATATCTTCCGCAGTTTGGGCTCCGAAGCGGGCAATTTTTACGAGGCCGGTTTCTTCATCAATCAGGTAGGAAGCCGTAACGCTTTCCACGGGAATTTTGTCGCGCTTCACGTTGAATACTAAAGTATCCGCACGTTCATCTCGCAGTACTTTCAAAACCACGGTAGAGCCTTTTTTTCCGCGCAGCAGTGTCGAAAGTCGTGTGGTATTGATGCTTATTCCCGCAATCAGGGAATCGTCCACAAAAACAATGCGGTCTCCGGGGCAAATTCCGGCTTTGTCTGCGGGGCCGTCTTCCTGTGTACTGATTACCAGTAATGTATCGTCGTCGTTGTTGTAGGTGATGCCCACTCCTTCAAAACTGCCCGACAGGTTTTCATTGGCGGTCCGCAATTCTTCGGCGGTAAGGTAATTGGAATGCGGATCTAATTCTTTCAGAATGGCTCTTATGGCTTCCTCCGTTACTTTTTGGCTGTTATAATCGTCCACATAATGCTCATCCAATATGGAAAACAGCCGGTGCAGCTTTTGGAGCGATTCCCCGGTAAACTCATCCTGGGCTTTCAGGAATTGAGATGTGACGAGGAAAATGGAAAAAAATATCGGAATGGAACGGAGAATCATACGGGAATTTTACTGGCTAAAACGTAAACGGGACACAAAAAGTTGTGGCAAATCAGCGGATTCCCAATTTTGCCAGGGCGGCTTTAATCCGTGTTTCAATCTGTTGGAGGCGTGTATCGCTCTCCATTCGGACAAACTTTTGGCCGGTCAGTTTCTCGTACAGATGGATGTAGCGCTCACTCACTTCATGTACGAATGTATCAGGCATGGCGGGCATGGATTGCCCGTCAAGGCCCATAAAACCCTGCTCTATGAGCCATTGACGTACGAATTCTTTGGAAAGTTGTTTTTGGGGAGTACCGCTTTTCTGATTTTCCGAATACGTGTCGGAATAAAAATACCTTGAACTGTCGGGTGTATGAATTTCATCCATCAACAGAATTTCCCCGTCATGTATCCCGAATTCATATTTGGTATCTACCAGAATCAACCCCTGTTCCAGGGCTTTTTTGTGTCCGAAGGCATATAATTTTCGGGTATAATCTTCCAGGATGTTCCATGTTTTTTCGTCTATGATACCCTGTGCCAGAATATCTTCTTTGGAAATATCCAGATCATGTCCTTCGTCGGCCTTGGTGGCCGGGGTAATGATGGGCTCCGGAAAACGGTCGCTTTCCTTCATTCCCTCGGGCATGGATACTCCACATAGGATGCGGTGTCCGGCCTGATATTGTCTCCACGCGTGCCCCGATAAATAACCGCGGATCACCATTTCCAGTTTGATGGGCCGGCATAGTTTTCCGATGGTGACATTGGGATCGGGACTTTCCAAAATCCAGTTGGGGACCAAATCGCGGGTGATTTCCATGAAGTGGTTGGCAATGCCGTTGAGCACCTGTCCCTTAAACGGAATGGCTCTGGGAAGAATGTGGTCAAAGGCAGAAATGCGGTCGGAGGCCACCATGACCAGAAAACGGTTATCAATGTTATATACATCGCGTACTTTTCCGTGGTATAGATTTACCTGTCCGGGAAGTTTAAAATCAGTACGGTTGATGGTTTGTTCCATGATTTATGCTTTGTTTTCTTTATTTTTTGCTTCGTCTTTTTCGTAAGCATCCAGGATGTTTTTCACCAGGCGGTGACGCATAATGTCGGAGCGGTCGAAATGCACGAAACCGATTCCGTTTACTTTTTCCAGGATGTTCAGGGCCCTGCTCAGGCCCGATTGTCTGGACTGCGGAAGATCGATTTGGGTAAGATCGCCCGTGATAATGAATTTGGCGGTTTGTCCCATACGTGTCAGGAACATTTTCATCTGCATGTGGGTGGCGTTTTGGGCTTCATCCAAAATTACGAAGGCATTATCCAGGGTGCGTCCGCGCATGTAAGCCAACGGGGCAATCTGAATGGTTCCGCTTTCCATGTATAATTTCAGCTTGTCCGGAGGAATCATGTCGCGCAAGGCATCGTAAAGCGGCTGCAGATAAGGGTCTAATTTTTCCTTCAGATCGCCGGGAAGAAAGCCGAGATTTTCGCCCGCTTCCACCGCAGGTCGGGTAAGAATGATTTTGCGGATTTCTTTATTTTTCAGGGCTTTAACGGCCAGGGCAACGGCGGTGTAGGTTTTACCGGTTCCCGCAGGGCCTAAGGCAAATACGAGGTCATTTTCCGCACTGGTCTTTACCAGTAAGATCTGATTCGGGGTGCGGGCTTTTATCATCAGTCCGTCGTTACCGATCAGTAAAGTATTGCCCGGCTGATTTTCCATGGGGAAATCCTCGTTGATTTCGGGCTGTTCGCCGCGGGTCAGGATGTCATGTATTTTGTCATCTTCCAATGTGCCGAACCGGTCGTAGTATTTCAGCATACGGATCAGCCCTTCGCGCAACCGCTCAATCTCCGATTCTTCGCCGTGCAGCCGAAGTTCGGCGCCCCGGTCTATTATCTTTAATTTGGGAAATAAATCGCGGATGATCTTCAGTCGCGAATGATTCGGACCCAATAGCTCCACCGGGTTGATGTTGTCTAATACGATGATTTTTTCGCTCAAGGGTTATTTACTTTTTACTGTTTGATTGAAGAATACTAAATTGCCCGGATTCTTTACCTTTGGGAGTTCAAAAATAAACAAATCAATCGACCTCAGGAAATGCCCGTTATAACCTTATTGACTGATTTGGGCTATTCGGATTGGTACCTGGCCACCCTAAAGGCTCAGTTGTTAAGGCTTATACCGGAGGCTCAGGTGATAGACATTACCCACGGTATTCAAAAATTTGATATTCAGCAGGCGGCTTTTGTGATGCAGAACAGCTACTCCTGGTTTCCTCCCGGCACCATTCACCTCATCAGTGTGGAGCCTTCCGTACACTTTGATCAGCCTTATGTGGCCATTCAGTTTGCCGATCAGTTTTTTATCGGTACGGACAATGGTTTCTTTTCGCTTCTTTTTGGTCAGGCGAAACTCCAAAAGGCGGTTACCTTGCATAATGTGCAACCCGATTGGCAAAAAAGTTCGTTTGAAATCCGGGATATTTTTGTTCCTGCGGCCCAATGGCTTGTATCGGGAAAAAAAATTGAAGAGCTTGGCAAACCTCTGGTGTCGCTCTACGAACAAGTGGCGTTTAATCCGGTGTATTCGGGTGCCGGCTTACAGTTTCATGTGAAACATACCGATGGTTTCGGCAATGTGATTACGAATTTAACCAAAGCCGATTTTCAGCAGTATGTGGGAGACAAAAACTTTACGATCCTGCTGAGGGCCAAACGCTATAACATCAGTAAAATCGGAAGGTCTTACCACAGTGTGGGTCCGGGGGATATGGTAGCCTTGTTCAACAGCGGAAATGTTTTGGAAATTGCCGTTAACCACGGATCGGCCAGTGAGTTGCTCGGCCTGTATCCGGGAGATCGGCTTGTATTGGAAATTCATGAAAATAACACGGATAGTCCGCTTGGAATTTAATCCCGAAAAAGTGGAGGAGTTTTCTGAATTCTTCCGCCGGAATAAGGAACGTATCGGCTCTTTTGCGGGTTGCATTTCCCTGCGCCTGCATCGCGATGCAAAACTGGAACACGTATTCTATACGGTAAGTGTATGGGAAAGTGAAGATGCACTGGAAGCTTACCGGAATTCCGAACTATTTAATCAGTTGTGGTCCTTTGCCAAGGCCCGTTTTGCCGGTAAACCGCTTGCTTTTTCTTTGCTTAACGGGGAATGACGGTTTCCCGTTTTTTGGCTTTCTTCCTCATGGGAGGAAAGGCGGAGGGTATCGTTTTTTGGTTTCCGCGTAGGACGTTACTGTAAATATCGGCCAAACTTTTCGGCCTCAGATTCTCGAGCCAGCGGAATCCGGGAAGCAGGGTTTCATCTGCGGGAACATCTTCTACCGGTGTGAGGTTTCCTTTGGGCTCAGAAATGAATACGATGCGGTCAATTTTACGCTCCTCCAGGTAAATCCGGATGTCTTTACTTTCAGCCCGGTTCATGCCGATGTAGGCGTTCTCTTCCTCTTCTTTAGGATAGTATATCGTAATTCCATCGGTATAAACATCCACCAGTTTCAGCCGGTTCCCTTCAAAGGTTCCGTGCATATTCATTCCCGAAATCTGGTTGTATTTGGTGCTGTCTTCCCGGCTGATGATGAACGAACTGCCTACCAGATCCATTGATTTTATTTTTCCGCCGCCCAACTCAAATTGAATATAGTTGGCGGTAAGCTGGTTGCTGTCGTTCCATAGGACGGGTGAGTGAAACATCTGTACCAGGCTGTCACCACGGGTGTAGGAGAGGGAATCACAGGTTCCCTGAAAATCGGCACGGTAAAACTTTACGCGGTGATATGCAGACAGTATGCGATCACAAAGAGAATCGTTGAATGCGTACAGCGTATCTGCACTGAGAAACAGGGAATCGATTCCTTCGGTCAGTACGAGGGTTACACTGTCCGTCACTAAAAAACGATCCTGCTTTTCAAAGGATTCGGCATAATTGCCCAGAACTATTGTTTTTTCGACGGTATCGGTGAGTACCACATTTTTTTTTGCAAGTCCGTAGCCTGTCGTCCGTTCGTAGTAAATACTGTCTGCTTTCAGCATTTGCGCGCCCGCATCCATTGAGGCATTTTTATAGAAGGAACAGATGTCTTTCCGAGTATCATACCAGCCGCCTTCGCAACGGATGGTGTTTTGGTCCGAGGTTATGATCGTGGGACCGCAAAACAGGGCAATCTCCGAATCAGTCTTAAAATGCAGGGTATCACTTTCCACCGTGTATTCCGGATTTTCAATGGTCACATTCCGGGTAAACACAAATTCTTTTTTTTCGGCATAATAGGTGCCAACTCCGCTCTTGAGCATGTTGTTATCCTTGGAGCGGGTTGTGGCGCTGTCCGGGTAAAACGCGGTTTTGTTTTTTATATCATAAGTAATGTAGGTAGTTTCCAGGTTTATCTGCGGATCAATCATGCGTACGCGGCCCAATAGCGTAGCTAATCCCTTGTCTCCGTCGTAGGCCAGGCTGTCACCGTAGAGGTCAATGCTGTCTCCCTGTTCAATATGGATGCGCCCGAAAGCATCAAACGCGTTGCGGTCCATGTAGCGGTAGGCACTGTCGGCGTACATGTACACGTTTTCGTGACGCAACACCACCCGCCCGATGATGCGCATGGCATTAATGCCGAGTCGCTCATCGTACTCCGAATAATCGGCATTCATAAATTCAATTTTTTTGAGCCGGGTGGTATCCTTTGTATTCGGAGTTTGGCCGGATGCCATTCCACAAAAAAAGAGCAGAAAAAGAAATCCGGATATATGAACTGCCGCTTTCAAGGTTATATTAATGCCCCCATGAAACGGAAATTATCCGAAAATATTTTTCCGTTCGATGGTCTGCACCCGGTCGGGTCCGAGTGATACGATGGAAACGGGCAGTCCCGTTTTCTCCTCAATCATGCGGATATAATTTTCCAGCGTATCGGGAATTTCCTCTACGGTTCGCACCGCGGTAACATCCTGCATCCAACCGGGAGCCGAAGACAGAACCGGTTGGATTTCGTCGCTCAGTACGTCGTAGGGGAGGTAGTCGATCTCCTTGCCGGTGTATGTATATTTTTCGGCATACTGAACGGTCTCAAAACCGGAGAGCACATCGGCTTTCATCATGATGAGGTGGGAAACTCCGTTGATCATGCAGGCATATCGCAGAGCGGGTAAATCTAACCAGCCGGTGCGGCGGGGTCTTCCGGTGGTGGCTCCGTATTCCCGGCCTATATCGCGCAGTTTTTGTCCTGTTTCATTGTCCAGCTCGGTAGGGAAGGGGCCGCTGCCTACACGGGTACAATAAGCTTTGAAAATACCGAAAACATGTCCGATGGCCGTAGGGGCAATTCCCAGTCCCGTACATGCCCCGGCGGTAATGGTATTGGAGGAAGTGACGAAAGGGTATGAACCGAAGTCAATATCAAGAAGTGTTCCCTGGGCTCCTTCTGCCAAAATTCGTTTACCCTCACGCAGGGCCTGATTCAGGTAATGTTCGCTGTCGCAAAAGGGAACGGATTTCAAAAATTCCACGCTTTCAAACCATTCCGTTTCGGCAGGGCCCAATTCGTATTCATGGTGCATCTGTGCCAGCAGTTGCTCATGTTTATGTTTTAGAAATTCGTATTTTTCACGGAAGTCGGATGTTTCCAAATCTCCTATGCGCAGCCCGTTACGGCCGGTTTTATCCATATAGGTAGGGCCTATTCCTTTTAAGGTGGACCCGATTTTTTGTTTGCCTTTGGCCGCTTCCGAAGCAGCATCCAAAATGCGGTGGGTGGGAAGAATGAGATGGGCTTTTCGTGAAATCATCATCCGTTCAGCCACCGGCACACCCATGTCCAACAGGGCTTTTATTTCCTTACGCAGGGTGATGGGATCAATGACTACCCCGTTGCCTACCACATTCATTTTTCCCTGATGAAAAATACCGGAAGGAATGGTATGTAAAACATGTTTTATTCCATTGAATTCAAGGGAATGGCCGGCATTCGGTCCGCCTTGAAAGCGCGCGATGATATCGTACCGCGGTGTAAGCACATCCACTACCTTGCCTTTGCCTTCGTCGCCCCATTGCAGTCCCAGCAATACATCCACTTTGTTTTTCATCGGAAGACCAATTTTAGAAAGTCCCAAAAGTAGAAAAAATGTGACAAAAAGGGTAGGCGAAGTAACCGGATAGGCTGAGCTGTAAATTCTATTTCTGAATCTGTCTGTCGGAAAGGATTTTCCCTTCATCGGTTCATTTCAAGGGTGTGTCAGGAAAACCGAGCAGAGAAAGCCTTTTAATTTCTTTAAAATGCGGTTGTATGGGGTTCGTGTACGGGGCCACTTTCGCCTTTTTGCTTTGCAGGGATAATTTCGCTTCCATAAAGCCGCCTATGCGGGTCAGTTTCACTTTTAAAACGGGGGCTAATCCGTTTGGTCCCGACAGGTTAAAACTGTCGTACGTACAGAAATTTCCCGGGCTTTAGGCCATGAAACGGTTTTAAAAGATCTTTTCCGTCATTGATTGTTTTTTCTGTAACAAGATGGATTTGATTTGAATCGCCTGATTGTGAAAAACCGGTTTGGGAAAAATGG
>JBIJBG010000283.1:0-2817 GCA_044345355.1 Flavobacteriales bacterium | reverse complement strand
CGGAAGATAAAGTCTGTGAAAGGCTTATTTCAAATTATCTGTAATTCTATTTGAAAATAATCACCCGGCTGATTACTTTTTGATGAAGGTCATTCTCCGGTTTTCGAACCGTATTACATAAGGCCCTTTTCTTAACGGTAAAACGGATATAGTCCCATTGTTTTCCAAAGTTCCTGTTTGTACTATTTTTCCACGTGAATCCGTTATTTCAAATTGGGTTCCGTCTGAAATGCCGGAAATCAGCAGAAGATCCTCCGTAGGATTGGGGAATAGTCTGATGTCTTTGCTGTCGGTAGTTTCCGTTTCCAGAGTATTATCTGAAAGGATGGAACCATTTTGGTTTAATATCCACTGGTTCGGGTCAATTTGGGCTGCCGTGACATTTCCGGAGTAAGCAAAATCAAAGAAAACTTCAGACGCATCGGACATCACCCGGACGGTGGTATCACTTCCCGCGCCAAGCAAACGAATTTCTACGGGAATATGGAAAAGAGGAGTCACCGTGGGCATGGAGGTGGTTTGAATTATTTTCAGATAAACTCTTCCGTTGCTTGATTTTTTGTATCGTAGCGAAAAAACAGGATATCCTTCCCCGTAATAGCATTCGGTAAAAAAATTCGTCAGATCAATACCCGCAGTGTTTTCCATAACACTCTTAAGGTCTGTTGCCGTGGCAGTTCCGAAGGCAAATTGCTGAAGGTAGTTTCTCAATCCCTGAAAAAACAAGGCGTCATTGTTCACTAAAAAGCGGATCATGTGGACTAAGGCGGCTCCTTTTCGGTAAGTAAGCCGGCTGCTGAAAATGCGGGATACATCCGAAGTGTCATCCACAAATACACTTCCTCCGGGTTGTTCCATGGCGCTGGCGTGAAAGGTATTCATGCGGTCTGCAGCCTGTGAAGGTGAAACCAATTCATACGCCAGATACTCCCCATATGAAGCAAAACCTTCATTGAGCCAGATGTCTTTCCAACTGCCGCAGGTGACTTTGTTTCCAAACCATTGGTGGGCCAATTCGTGGGCCGTCAGGGTAAAATTAAAGCTGCCCTGAGAGGTCATGGTTTGGTGTTCCATACCTCCTCCGAAAGGCGCCATGCAATGTCCGTACTTTTCATTTTCAAACGGATAGGGGCCCCACACGGTAGAAAAAGCTTCCATGAAATTTTTGGTCAGGTTGATTTGCCCCTGGAATTGTGCCAGCGTGGCCGGATTATCGTAAATAAAGTTTTGTATCAGCACGGAGTCCGCATTTCCCTCGGGGTAGGCATAAAAGCTGTAATCTACATATTTGGCTACCGCCATGGATATGAGGTAATAGTCGATGGGATAACGGTGTGCCCATTCAAATCGAAGCTTGTTCCCCGGCATCGGGGTGATATTGGTGAGTACTCCATTTGATCCCGCTTTCAGGGAGTCACCCACGGTAAGCCACACATCAAGGGAATCGATTTTGTCCGCCAGATTTTGCTTGCATGGCCACCATTCGTAGGCGCTGTAAGGCTGACTGAGTGTCCACATCACCCGGTTTCCCCAGGAGGGGGACTGACCTGTTGAAATGCCTTGTCCTATTGCGGAGGTGCCCGTGGCGGAAGGAGTGCCGTGGTACCAGATTTCGGCGGTAAAACCGGCGGATTGGGGAATGGGGGCCGGAAGAGCGCATTCCCGGTAGTTTCCGTTCATGACAGGGGAACACGGGGTTCCGTTAATTTTCACACTGTCCGCCGTAAGCGAAGGATGAAGTTCAAAAACAAAAACATCCATCTGGGAGGCACTCACAATAGCGCGGGTTGTTACTTTTCCTTCCAAATAAGTGGATGTGTTGGTGACGGAAAGATCCAGTTTGTGGTAAGTAACATCGTAAAGATCCAAGTCTGCATTTTTGGCCTGATACGTGCCCCATTTTTTGAGCAGTCGTTCCGCTTTTATGCTTTCGCATGAACCGGCTTGTCCGCCGTCTTCACTCTGTGCATGAAGCCCTATGCAGGACATCAAGGTAATTCCCGTGAGCCATGATGTTGCCGATGATATATTCATTATTTTGATTTGATGTTATAGGATAATGACCCAAAGGTAATTATTGCCGTTAACGTAAAATGTTGTTTTTGTGTTAAAGGGGAAAGCAATCGTCAAAACGTGTTCTGTCTGTTTATTTACCTTTCCTTTTACCGTCCTTGTTCATTTTTCGGCTTGCCGGGTTTTCCCCTCTCGGATATTCGTCCTGCTTATCACCTGGTTGACGATATATCGTGGAACCGGGTTGTTATTTCTATTCTGGCGCGATTTATGGCAAACAGGAGGCTCGAACAAAAGCCCTCCAATTTCTTAATATCCCGGCTACTCATTATCTTTGGACCAAATTAATCCCCGTGATTGAATCAAAAGTGATTACCGACGGAGAGGGCATGAAGCTCATGATGGAGCGCCTTTGTCTGGAATTGGTTGAAATTTTTGGGGATTTCAAGGACACCGTCATCGTCGGTCTTCAGCCCAGGGGCGTCCTTCTTTCGTCACGGATTGCCGAACAACTTTCCCAACATTTGGACAGAACTGTTCTTCACGGATGTTTGGACATTACCTTTCACCGGGATGATTTCAGACGCGGTTCAGAGGTGCTTCTTCCCAATTCTACACAAATCGACTTTTTGGTGGAAGGTAAACACGTGGTTTTGGTGGATGATGTGCTTTTTACCGGTCGTTCGGTGAGGGCAGGACTGGATGCCCTGTTAGCATTTGGCCGTCCGCAATCGGTAAAACTGCTGGTGCTCATAGACCGTAAATATGGCCGTGATCTTCCCCTTCAGGCGGACTTTGTGGGTA
>JBIJBG010000230.1:0-3658 GCA_044345355.1 Flavobacteriales bacterium | reverse complement strand
GTTTCCGGGCAAAAGGTAAAAGTAGAGTGGGGAAGCGACGGTATGGGTGATCAAGTGATTTTATACACGCCAAAAGATATTGATGAGTAAACTGAGCACCGAACATCTCCTGGGTATAAAATACCTGCAGCCGGAGGACATTCACACCATTCTGGCAACTGCATCTACATTTAAGGAGGTTATCAACCGTCCCATTAAAAAGGTACCTTCCTTGCGCGATGTAACCGTAGCCAACTTGTTTTTCGAAAATTCCACCCGTACCAAATTGTCTTTTGAACTGGCCGAAAAAAGGCTGTCAGCCGATGTCATAAATTTCAGCGCCTCCGGATCTTCCGTCTCTAAAGGGGAAACGCTTACCGATACGGTAAACAATATCCTGGCCATGAAAGTGGATATGATAGTCATGCGCCATCCCAATCCCGGTGCGGCGGTTTTTCTTTCCCGCGAGCTCAAAAAATACCCCAAAAGCGCCCATGCGCGCATCATCAATGCCGGTGACGGTACCCATGAGCACCCCACCCAGGCCTTGTTAGATGCATTTTCTATTCAGCAGCACTTGGGCACGTTGGAAGGTAAAAAAGTAGTCATAGTGGGGGATATTACCCATTCCAGGGTGGCTTTATCCAATATTTTTTGTCTGAAAATGCTCGGGGCCGAGGTGAAGCTCTGCGGACCCGCAACCCTGATTCCCAAATATATTTTCTCCCTGGGCGTAACGGTAGAGTATGACCTACGGAAGGCCCTCGCATGGTGCGATGTAGCCAACGTACTTCGTATCCAGTTGGAGCGGCAGGATATCAAATACTTTCCATCGCTGCGCGAATACTCGCTTCAATATGGATTGAATGCCTCCCTGTTAAACGAATTGCCCAAGCCAATCACTATTCTGCACCCCGGGCCCATAAATCGGGGTGTGGAAATTACCGGAGAAGTGGCCGACGGGGTTCATTCGCTTATTTTGGATCAGGTAGAAAACGGAGTGGCCGTGCGTATGGCCGTATTGTACCTTTTGGCAGGTATTGCACAGGGTTGATTTTTTTAAAATTAATATTACTTTTGATTTGGTAAATTTTAATTTTTAGCTCATGAAAATTCAGGTAAATACGGAGGAAAAATACACCCTGATCCGGCCTGACGCCGAAAAGCTGGATAGCACGGTTTCCCCTTTGCTTAAAGCAGAAATAGTCATGCTGGGCGGCAATGGTGTTAAAAACATGCTGTTGGATTTGTCGGATGTAAAATACATCGACTCATCGGGGCTCAGTGCCATTCTGGTGGCCAACCGCCTATGCAAAGCCGAAAACGGATTACTTGTATTGTGCGGATTGCAGGACAACGTGAAGAAACTCATTAACATCTCCCAGTTGGATTCTATTTTAACCATCGTGCCTACGGGCAAAGAAGGGGTTGAGTTTATCATCATGGATGATATTGAAAAAAATATCTGATTGCGATTTGGATTATTCCAAATTCCGATTACTTTTGTTTCACTAAATTTTATAACAACAACAAACAAAACCTCTTTTATGATGAAAAAAGTACTTTTTTCTGTATTTGGCGGAATGATTGCTTTGGGCGCTATGGCTCAAGTGTGTACGCCTGATCCTAATTTTACGCCTACTTCTGCAACGGGAGCCGGAATTTCCGATTTGCCCTGCGCCGTGGTAAACCAGGTGTACAATGAGTCTGCCACCATCGTGGTACCGACTGTTTACAACTACAACGGAATCAACGTGAATATTTGTAAAGTACGTGTGGATTCCGTGACTAATTTTCCCCAGACTCAGGGAGCACCTAACTACACCATTTACTACAACAGTACTTCATACGGCCCCGGTCAATGGATTACGCTCAGCACTGCCGCGGCTAATGACCGTGCCTGTGTACGCGTGAACAATACGTTCACTGCCGTTTATCAGGACAGCTTGAGAGCTTGGGCTTCCGTTCAGCTTTATCTTCCTGCCCTTAATTGCTCTGGTGCACCATTGGCTTCTATTCCCGTTTCTGCCCTGAACGACGGGCAGGGCATCGGTATCGGTGTGAGTGTGCGCAACACGCAGGCTGAGTGCGATGGCAGCAGCAGCATTTCGGAATCTTTGAGCAACAATTCTTTTGATGTGTCTCAAAACTTCCCGAATCCATTTACCGGTGAATCTCAGGTAGCTTACAACCTGCCTCAGGCGGGAAAAGTGAATTTCCGCGTGACCAACCTGGTTGGAAAAGTGGTTACTGAAAATACCATCAGCGGTAATGCAGGTGTAAACTACATCAACATGGATGCTTCTGATTATGCTTCGGGTGTGTACATGTACAGCCTGACCTTCGGTGGTAAAACCATCACGAAGCGCATGATTGTAAAATAATTTTGCTTAACGCAATAAAAAAAAGGCTCCGAAATTCGGGGCCTTTTTTTATTTTCACCCTTTGGAAAAAAACGGATGTCTTTTGAAATAATCATATTGGGAACCGGTAGTGCCCTGCCCACCAAAGGCCGATTCCTTTCGGCACAGGTGGTCAATTATGATGAAAATTTCTTTCTCATAGACTGTGGAGAGGGAACCCAGATGCAGCTGCGGAAATATAAAGTGAGCGTGAACCGCATCGGCGCCATTTTTATTTCCCACCTGCACGCCGATCACTACCTGGGTTTGCCCGGGCTGCTTTCTTCCATGGATCTTCTGGGCCGAACGGCCCCACTTACCTTATATTGTCCAAAAGGATTAGACGAATTTTTGGAGGTTAATTTTCGTATTTCCAAATCAAGGCCCCGCTTTCCCCTACATATCGAATTTACTTCTTCGGCAGAACTTACGCTTCTGAAAGAAACGCCGAAACTGGAGATTCACTCTTTCCCCCTTAAACACCGGATTCATTGTACGGGCTTTCTTTTTCGGGAGAAAAAGACGGAAAAGAAATTCAACAAGAAATTTCTCCAAAACTATTTCATCACCCCAGAGGAGATCGTGGCCATAAAAAATGGGGCCGATTTTGCGGCTCCCGACGGGACATTTATCTCCCATGCCGAACTTACGCTTCCGCCCATCCGTCCGCGCAGTTTTGCCTACTGTTCCGATACGGCCTACATGGAAGAACTCGGTACCCTTTTGCAGGGGGTTGACTTAATTTACCACGAAGCCACCTTTGCCGCCGATATGCAGGAGCGGGCTAATGCCACGGGTCACTCCACCTCAGTGGATGCTGCCCGTGTGGCCGCCAAAGCCGGGGCGGGACAACTCGTCATCGGACATTTCTCCTCGCGCTACCGCGAGCCCGAAATCTTGGCTGCCGAGGCAAGAACGATATTCCCCGATACTCAAATTGCCGTTGAGGGTCGCATATTCCCGGTGGAAGTAAAACCATAACCCTGAATTGTTGTTACTTTGCAGAAATGATTATCCGATGATAGATAGCAAAGTAGAAAAAATCCTGATTGAGCAGATGGCCAAAGAAGCAGCCTCATCTTCTCTTTATCTTTCCATGCATTCCTGGTTGGAAATGAAAGGATTGGAAGGTTGCGCATCGTTTATGTTTGCACAGGCCGAAGAGGAAAGAACCCACATGCTCAAATTAATGAAATACATCAACGACAGCGGGGGGCATGCGCTCATTCCTGGCGTTAAACAGCCCAAGGCTCAGTTTAAAAATGTAAAGGAGGTTT
>JBIJBG010000156.1:0-5260 GCA_044345355.1 Flavobacteriales bacterium | reverse complement strand
ATCTGCATGGCAGGAAAAAAGAAAAAGGGGAGGGGAATCCGGCTAATCCACAAAAAGATTGGTAAGCATCATGAAGCAGTTGGGTTTACTATTTTTTATCAGTTTCACTTTTCAGACTGTGCTCCTTGCGCAGGACTTTACGGCTTCCGTTTCCAAGAGCGTGGTGGCTTCCGGAGAGCGTTTTCGCCTCAGTTATTTGGTGCGCAATAAAAATATAGAAGGGCTTACCCTTCCGCGAATGACTGATTTTAGTGTGGTGGGCGGTCCCTACCAGAGTTCCTCCACGCAGATAATCAACGGGAATATGAGCTCTGCGAATTCCGTATCCTATGATTTGGTCTGCACGAAGCCGGGAAGCTACATCATAGGCGGGGCCACTTTGAAGAGCGGCGGAAAAACCTACACATCAAACGAAGTGGAGATTCAGGTAACCAGGGAAAAGGCACCTCAGAACAGGCCAAGCCGGCCGGCACAGGATCCTTTCAATCCTTTCGAACAGCCTGAACCAAAACAGCAAAACACGGCTTCAGACGGAAAAAACGATTTATTTATATTGACCTTTCTCAGCAAGAACACGGCTTATCCCGGCGAGGCCGTTACGGTTACATATAAAATTTACACCCGTTTTCAGCAGATTCAGTTGGAGGAAATTAAGTTTCCCGAATATACGAATGCCTGGGTGAATGAATTAAAGGAAAGCGGAGATAAGTCCTTTACCCGTGAAACATATAACGGACAGACTTACAACGTGGCCGTTTTACAGAAAACCCTTTTCATTCCTCAGAAATCGGGTGATATTGCCATAAAGCCGGTAACAGCCCGCGTCCTGGTTCAGTATCAGGAACGTTCGGGAAATTTCTGGGATGATTTTTTCGGCGGAGGACGCATGCGGCAGGAGCGGAGGGAGGTATCGGGTAATTCGGTAACACTAAAAGTAAAAGATTATCCGGAAAAAGACAAGCCTCTTTCATTTACCGGTGCCACTGGAGATTTTGCCATGAGCGTGACGGCAGACAGAACTACGCTGCCTGTAAACGATGCTTTGACCCTATTGATTAAAATAAGCGGAAAGGGAAATTTTTCTCTTTTGGACGTTCCCCGGCTGAATCTTCCCGATGCTTTCGAATCCTACGAACCCAAGATTAACGAAAAAGCAAATCCAAAATCGGATGGCATCAGCGGATATAAAACCTTTGAGTTGGTCCTTGTTCCCAGAAATCCCGGCGTTTATCAGATTCCGCCCGTGGAGTTTTCGTATTTCAATCCCGCAACGGGTTCCTATAAGACCTTGTTTTCTGATACACTGAAACTTGAAGTTACGGGTGACGCAGCGGGCGGGATGGTTTACGATCCGGGAACGGGTGGTGGAACCCAAAGCCTGGCCGAAGATATCCGCTACCTTAAAACCGACTACTCTTCACCTTCCGGGTTTTTTGCTTCCTTTCCGGGTATTTTATTCTGGCTTTTGTTTGGCATGCTATTTCTTGTCACTCTGTTTGTGTGGTTATTTCGCATCCGCATTTGGGACAGGCGCAATGATTTTGCCGGTGCAGTTTTCAGGAAGGCTGAATCCGTAGCCGTGAAGCGATTTAAAAAAGCGGCCCGGATGTTAACGCAGGGTGATAAAAATGCCTTTTACCAAGAGTGTTATCATGCCCTGAGTCATTACCTGCGCGATCGTTTTCAGATACCGCTCAGTGAAATTTCTTCCTCACGTATTTTGCCTTTAGCCTCTGAGCGAAAATGGCCTGAAGGGTTGGCTTCTGAATTGATTGTTTTGCTGGAAACCTGCGAGATGGCACGTTTTGCTCCCGGCGGAAGCCCTGCCGGATTGTCGGATTTCCATCAACGATGTATCCGTCTGATCTCACAATTGGAAAATATATCATGAAAATGTGGAGGTTGTTTTTTGGCTTGTCCGGCCTGCTTTTTATGCAGGTGTCTGCAGCAGATATACCTGTGGGGAAAAATGCCTACGATCTGGGTAATTACAGGGAATCGGTTTTGCTTTTTGAAAACGCGGTTTACGAGAATCCTACCTGTTCCGAATGTTTGTATAATCTGGGTAACGCCTATTACAAATCGGGCAATCTCGGTAAAGCCGTGGCTGCTTACAGAAAGGCTCTGAAAATTAATCCCTTTGATGAGGATGTGCTTTTTAATCTTCAGTTCGTTGTAAGCAGAACTGTGGATAAACTGAATCCTCCCCAACCTTCTTTTATTGTACAGATGGCCGACAAGCCCGCCGGATTATTTTCCGTTTCCGCTTGGAGTATGGTTACGCTGGTATTTTCGTTTTTCGGATGCTTATGTTTTGGAATATTTGTCTTTGTGCTCAGTGTCAGGCATCGAAAAAAAGTGTTCTACATGGCTCTGCTGTTTTGGATCGCGGCTTTGTTCTCTTTGGCTTTTACCGCCCATAGGTATTGGTACTCGCGTGAAAATATGGCTGTTGTTATTTCTCCATCCGCCGATTTATTCAGTGAACCCAATACAAAAGGAACACGCCTAATAATGTTGAAGGAAGGTGCCACGCTCCGGTTTTATTCGAAACAGGCAGATTGGACAATAGTGCTGCTCCCTGACGGTACCCGTGCTTTTGTATCCGAAAAGGATGTGGAAATAATCTGATGTTATGAAAATAGGGCTGTTATCCGACACGCACGGACATCTGGATGAACGTTTCTTTTCTTTTTTCAAGGATTGCGACGAATTATGGCATGCGGGGGATATCGGCACCATTGACTTGGCCGATAGGCTGACGGCTTTTAAACCCTGCCTTTTTGTTCATGGGAATATTGACGGCAGCAACATCCGTAGTTTTTGTCCTCAGGATCTTGTTTTTGAACGTGAGGGGATACGTATTTTCATGACACACATTGCGGGTTATCCCGGAAAATACAACTCACGTGTGAAAAAAATCATCGATTTGCAGAGGCCGGGAATGTTAATTTGTGGGCATTCCCACATTTTGAAAGTAATTTATGATCAAAACTCCGGGCATCTTCATCTGAATCCTGGTGCAGCTGGGATACAGGGTTGGCATAAGTTACGGACGGCCCTGCGCTTCAATTTGGAAAACGGAAAACCTTCCGCTATGGAAATCTTTGAATTACCAAAAGGTGGAAAAGAGTACTCAGCGGATCCGGTCGAGTGATTTTACCAGATTTTCATCTTTTTTTATGCCTTTCATGGCGGCCCAAATGAAGAGTAGGGAGGTGACGGGAAGCATAAGTCCGAGCGAACGGAATGCGGAAAGATTTAATTCCGGATGATCTGTCATAGAGGAAGTAAGCGCCTGTCTCATTTCTAAAAACCATAGAATACAGAAGATGATGCCCAATAATCCGGCTATGGCCGATACAACCCATTGAATCCGTCTTTTCCTGAAAAGAAATATGGCCATTGAGGCCAGAGTTGAGGATAAGGCAAGAGCAAGCATCGGAAGAAAGCTAAATGGAGATTCGATGGCCGATCCGTCTGAACGTGAAAGTTCTGCTGAGGAAATAAAAATATGGAGCGAATATCCGCCTCCGTCAAAAACCAAAACGGGTACAAAAAAAAGTAAGGACCAAAAGAGTACGGCGGCGGCTAAATAAAGAGATTGTACCCGTTGAATCATGGCTTAAAAAGTTCTAAATTTTGAGAAGCAATTTTACGAATTATTTCCCCTATGCCGGAAATTGTCGCAGAAAACGTCAAAAAATGTTTTTTGTCTTGTTTTTTATCGTATAATTGTGCCATTAACCGGCTTTGATTTTTCAATAATCGTTACATAAAGCCGCTCAAGAAAAGATTTAACATCCCATTTGTTCTTATGTATCAGGCACAAGAGTTGGAAGGTAAGTTATTACCGGATTTGAAGGAAATTGCCAAAGCGCTGGGCGTCAAGAAGTACCATTTTATGAAGAAGGGTGAATTAATCGGGGTAATCATGAAATTGGCCATGACTCCCGAACCCGAACCCCAGGAAAACTCCGATGAAGGAGATTCCGGTAACGGAGAGAAGAAAAAACGAACTCGATTAAAATCCAATCCGGGAATTACTGCTCCGCAACGAGTTGGAACCAGTAATGTGGGTAAGGTGAAAAAAGAAATAGATCCTTCCGCACTTCAGTTTCCGGAAGATGAAGAGGAAATTGTCGTTCCGGAGGAAGAAATTGAGGTGCAGTCCCCTTTCCCCGTTCACTCCGAAGAAACGGAAGATGATACGGCAGGGGAAGAAGCCCCCAAGCCTGCTTCAGATAATCCTCAGCGTACTGACTTCAGGTCCCAGGAACGCGGAGAATTCAAACCGCGTACCGATTTTCAAAGACCTAATTGGGAAAACAGGCCACAACATCAAAAAATGAATTATCCGCAAGGACAGCGGAATTATGGAGATCGTCCGGGTTTCCAAAGACAGAATCAGGATCAACCCAATACCCATTCTTCTAATTACAATCAGCCGTCACCGCAGGTTCCCCAATACCAGGAGCCGTTATATAACTTTGACGGTTTGGTGGAATGTGAAGGTGTTTTGGAAATTATGCCGGAGGGATTTGGCTTTTTACGTTCCTCTGATTACAACTACCTGAGTTCTCCCGATGATGTATATGTATCCCAGTCACAGATTAAACTATTCGGACTTAAAACGGGCGATACCGTAGTTGGAACCATACGTCCTCCGAGAGAAGGAGAGAAATATTTCCCTCTCATAAAAATCAGTGAAATCAACGGGTTGGATCCCTCTCAGGTGCGCGATCGTATCCCGTTCGATTTTCTTACCCCTCTTTTTCCTTATGAAAAACTGAAACTTACGGGGCACCGTCAGGAAACACTTTCATCCCGAATCGTAGATTTATTTACCCCCATAGGAAAAGGGCAACGCGGATTAATCGTGGCCCAGCCCAAAACGGGTAAAACCATGCTCTTGAAAGAGGTGGCCAACGCCATTGCGGCCAATCATCCGGAGGTATATCTTATTATTTTGCTCATTGATGAACGTCCCGAAGAGGTAACGGACATGGCGCGCAGCGTGAATGCGGAAGTGATTGCATCCACGTTTGATGAGCCCGCAGACAGGCATGTGCGCATAGCCAATATCGTGTTGGAAAAATCAAAACGGTTGGTTGAATGCGGACATGATGTGGTCATTCTTCTGGATTCCATTACCCGTTTGGCAAGAGCCCACAATACAACGGCGCCCGCGTCGGGCAAGGTGCTTTCGGGCGGGGTGGATTCCAACGCTCTGCATAAGCCCAAGAAATTTTTCGGCGCG
>JBIJBG010000188.1:0-4500 GCA_044345355.1 Flavobacteriales bacterium | reverse complement strand
CACTATCATTTTTACCAAGGGAGCCACGGAAGCCATCAACACGGTAGCGGCTACTTTTTCAAAAAAATTCCTGAATGCGGGGGACGAAATTTGGGTGACCCAGATGGAACACCATGCCAACATCGTGCCCTGGCAAATGGCCTGCGAAAATACGGGAGCCGTTTTACGGGTGATTCCGATAACCCGGGAGGGAGAACTTATTTTAGATGAGTTTTACGCTTCCCTGAGCGATAAAACCAAAATGGTGGCATTAACCCACGTTTCCAATGCACTGGGAACGGTTAATCCGGTCGATGAAATCATCCGTAAAGCCCACGAAAAAAACATTCCCGTGCTCATTGACGGAGCACAGGCCGTGCCACACACAAGGGTGAACGTAGCCAATCTGGATGCCGATTTTTATTGTTTTTCAGGCCATAAAATGTATGGGCCAACAGGCATAGGCGTGCTTTATGGAAAAAGAGAATGGCTGGAAAAACTACCTCCCTATCAGGGCGGTGGAGACATGATAGAACGTGTTTCGTTTGAAGGAACTACCTACCAGGGAATTCCGTTCAAATTTGAAGCGGGCACACCCAATATTGAAGGAGCCATTGCCCTTGCAGAAGCCGTTCGCTTCATGGATGAAGCAGACATTGATTTTATCCGCAGCCGAGAACACGAATTGGTGGTCTATGCCCATGGACAACTGGAAAAAATACCGGGAATACGATTTATCGGAACAGCCGCAGAGAAAGCTTCCGTAGTTTCTTTTTTGCTTGAAGGAGCTCATCCTTACGACGTAGGCGTAATTTTGGATAAAATGGGCATTGCCGTTCGCACCGGACATCATTGTGCACAACCGCTCATGGATTTTTATGGAATTCCGGGAACCGTTCGCGCCTCATTTGCCGTATTCAACACGTTCGAAGAAATAGATCTTCTGGCCGATGCGGTGAAAAAAGCTAAAACCATGTTGACATGAAAAGCATACCCGAACTGGAAGAAGAAATACGGGAGGATTTTGCCCTATTCGAAGACTGGGAGGAACGATACAATTACCTCATTGATCTGGGCAAAGAATTGCCGCTGATTGATGCAGATAAAAAAACAGAGGAAAATCTGATTAAGGGCTGTCAGAGCCGCGTTTGGGTGAATGCAAAAGCCGAAAACGGACGAATCATATTCACGGCAGACAGCGATGCGATTATTACGAAAGGTATCATTTCACTGCTTATTAAGGTACTTTCCGGACAGTCTGCGGAAGACATCATAAAAACCGAGCTCAAATTTATTGATGACATAGGCCTGAAGGAACACCTCTCCCCTACCCGCAGCAACGGACTGCTGAGCATGATCATGCAGATGAAACAACAGGCGGCACGGCTCATCAATACAAACCAATGAATTTATGGCAACGGACAAAGCTCAACTGGAAACAGACATCATCAAAGCCATCAAAACCGTGTATGACCCGGAAATTCCCGTGGATGTGTTTGAACTGGGTTTGATTTATGAAATAAATATTGAGGACGATTTTTCGGTAAATATACTCATGACCTTAACCTCACCTAACTGTCCTTCCGCAGAAGAGATACCACGAGATATTGAGACCAAAGTAAGCGCATTGGAAGAAGTAAAAAGCGTATCAGTGAAAATTACCTTCAATCCGCCCTGGGATAAAGACATGATGAGCGAAGAGGCGCAGCTGGAATTAGGCCTTTTATAGGAGAAACCCGTTCCTTCGCACCCATTGCAGGGCATATTTTCTTTTATTTTTTACTGTTTCGACAGATTCTGGCTCATCCCCCGTATTGATGATTCCGTTCTACTCCGTATTTACTGCGTTATGTATAGCCTGTAAACACAAAAAAGGCGTAGGTTTTGGGTTTTCCTTTTTTATACTCTATCCTTGTGCCTACCTATTCAAATACCCAACCCCGGATAACCGGCTTTCGGATATGCAGAAACAAATACCCTTTTCATAGGTGACTTTTATATTATGAACTGTTATCATTATTAATGCAGACTACGCTTTTTATACCTACTGACATGAAATCAAAAAAACTATATCTGATTTGCCTCATTCCGATATTTTTATGCAGTTGTCTCCCTCCAAGAGCCCTATTTCTGGGAAATCCGGATGAAAAAGATATTGCAAGATTTAATAGTGCCATTATTCATTCCGGAAATGAATGCTTTGAATTTAAAAAAGAGCGCCCCCTTTCAGGTAAAAATGTAAAGATTGATGACTGGACAAAGGACATTCCATTTTTTATGCCGTTGGATACATTTGCAAATAGTCACAAAATCAGAAGTTTACTCATAATACAAAATGACACCATTAAGTATGAATACAACAGCGGCAATGTAAATGATAAGACGCTCCATACCTCATATTCCATTGCCAAGTCATTTACATCTTCACTGATAGGCATAGCGATAGATGAAGGATTTATTCCAAGCGAAAAGGAAGTTGTAATAAGGTATATTCCCGAATTAAAAAATAAACCTTATGCTGAACAATTAACCATTGAACACTTGCTGAACCACACTTCTGGTATTAAATACGATCTGGCCATGGACGCAACAATTTATTATGGCAGAAATTCGCTAAAGGCATTGGATAAAATTAAGTTTGAGAGCATTCCCGGAACAAAACAACATTACCTCAATATAAATAGTGAATTACTTGGAATAATTCTAAAGCGGGCAACCGGATTGACCCCATCTGCATACCTTGAAGAAAAAATTTGGAAACCTATTCAAATGTGTAATAATGGAGTATGGTCTGTTGATGAGAAAAACCATCTTGAAAAAAGTTTTTGTTGTATCGGAGCAACCGCATTAGATTTTGCCAAATTCGGCAGACTCTATTTGCATAAAGGGGAATGGAACGGAAAACAAATTATTAGCGAAAGCTGGTATAATAAATCAATTAACAGAGACACATCAAACGGAAGTAGTTTTAATTATAACTATTGCTGGCACATCGGACTTAAAGAATATGGAGATTTTATGGCAATAGGATTGTATAAACAGCACATTTATATTAATCCCCAAAAACAACTGCTGATTGTTGTATTTAATAACAGAGAAAAAGCATTGGCTGCAGAGCGTTTAAATTGGTGGCATTTTTTCAGGCAAATAGCTGATCAATTTTAAATCAAGCCTATAACATTACCTACATCATATTTGTGGGTCATTGAAGCTTTTTACTTCCCATCAGGTTCGGTACCCGCAGATAATTTTAAGTTTTAAAATTACCAACTTATTGTAGCTTTATTCAATTATTCAAAACCTTTCATTCGCAAATCCGATGGAAATTAAAATTGAATTAATTATTTCCGGGCTTTTGACATTATCTGTGTTAATCGGGGCAATTCGTATTTATCTATCCAAGAAGGATGATGAATTAATGATAAAATGGATAAGTATGATGTCCATATTATTTGGTATCTACTTATGGATAAAAAATGGACTGACATTGGATTATGGAACAGAAGAGCAAATCGCCCAAACCCATGCTCATATTATGATTGCATCAGGCATGATAAATATTCTCAGTGGTTTATTGTTCATTATTATTTCAATTTTTAAATATATAGCCTGGAAAATCAAAAAGGGCGGAGCATAACAACCGGAAAACGCTTGCCCCGATTATAGTTTGTGCAATACTAGGATTGTAAGGTTTACGAGTTCTTCTTGAAGAAATGAGTTCACCGATAGAAAGGCTTCAAATCACTGGAGATGGAGAGAATGGTATCTCCATTTTTTTCCTGTTTCTCCGCCAAAACGATCAGGGCTTCAGCCCATACTTATTTAAATACCGCCGGTATAAATCCTGCTGGTGGTTACCGAGCGAGATGCGCCTTCCCCGTATAAATGCCGCTTCTAACTGATTTGTCAGTATATCCAAGGCATCACCGGCCGAAATAAATAACGTGGCATCCTTACCTGCTTCCAGGCTTCCGCAACGATCGTCAATCCCCAAAATTTTGGCGGTATTGAAGGTAATGGCCGAGAGGGCCTGCTCGGGGGTAAGCCCCATCCGAACCGCCGTACCCGCCAGAAAAGGGAGATTTCGGCTTCCCATGGCTTCCATATCACCTCCATAGGATAAACCGAACAAAACCCCGGCCTTTTGAAGCAGAACAGGAAGTTCATAAGGCAAATCATAGTGGTCCTCATTTCTGTAGGGCAGGCTGTGCAGTCGGCTCAGCAAAACGGGAACACCTTCCTGTTTCAAAAAATCACCCACGAGATGGCTTTCTTCGCCCCCGCAAATTACCACCTGTTTTACACCCAATTCTTTAAAAAACAACACACTTTCCTTGATTTCCTTGGCACGGCTTACATTCACGTAAAGCCGCTTATCGCCCGTGATAAGCCCTTTCAGGGCACTCAGCTTCACATCCACAAACTCGCCCCCATACACTGAGGCCCTCTTTAGGAGTAAGGCCAGATTATCCAGATCTTCTCGTCGCTTTTTATTTACTTCGTCTTCGCCCGGTTCTCCCC
>JBIJBG010000155.1:0-5338 GCA_044345355.1 Flavobacteriales bacterium | reverse complement strand
CCCATTCATCCTTTTTCTCCGGATGTCTGTGGAAATTTAAAAATCGAAACATAAGGCAAAGATAATTTGATAATTTATTCCGCTACGATCCATGCTCCGATGCGCTCCGGATAATTTGCTAATTTGAAAATGTGCTAATTTGAAAATGTGAAAATGGAAAAATTTGAAAATGTGCTGATTTGCTGTTTTTTCCTGATTATTCGCTTCGCTCATGCGCCGCTGCGCTCTGCCTGATACTTGCTACTTAATACTATTTTCTTGACTCAGCTCAGGTAATCGGCTACGGTGAAGGTGCTTCCCCCCAAAAAAATTAAGTCTTTTGGTTTGGCTACACTCAAGCCTTCCTTTACTGCACTTTTTACATCTGAAACGGCCTTGCCTTCAAACCCAAAATCCTTCGCACTTTTTGCTAAATCATCTGCGGTAAGGCTTCGTGGGTTGGAGGATTGGGTGAAGATATACTTGGCATGTTTCGGCAACATATCAAAAATGGGTTTCAGGTCTTTGTCGTTTACAAATCCCAGAATCATCACCAGGTTTTTGTGGGGAAAGTCATGAATACAGCGTACAATTTCTTTGAAGCCGTGTTCATTATGGCCGATATCGCATACCAGAGCAGGCGATTCAGCTAATTGCTCCCAGCGCCCGCGCAAAGCTGTGTTCTGAATAACCTGTTGAATGCCTTGCAAAAAATGAGGTTCTTCCAAGCCGGGAAGTTGCTTTTGAAGTTGCAGAAATGCACCGTAAACCGTTCGGATATTTTTTTCCTGATAGGAACCCTTGAGCCCTGAAATTAACTCTATGGTTTTGTTTTCGGTTTGCAGCCGGAATTGGGCTCCTCCGGTGTGCGAACAGTTCAGCCGCTCCTCACAGAGGAAAATGGGCGATTGGCAGTTATCAGCTTTCTGAATAAAAACCGGGCCGGTTTCTGGTGTGGTTTCACCGATAATTACGGGAATTTCGGGCTTGATGATCCCCGCTTTTTCGAAAGCGATTTGGGGTAATGTATCCCCCAGGAATTTCATGTGATCAAACCCGATGTTGGTAATTACGCTTACAAGCGGGGTTATGATATTGGTGCTGTCTAATCTTCCGCCCATGCCGGTTTCCAAAACCACGATGTCGGTTTGGTTGCGTTCAAACCACGCAAATGCCATGGCCAATGTCATTTCGAAAAAGGACGGCTTGAGTTCATCAAAAACGGTTTTGTTGGCTTCGGTGAAGGAAATCACAAATTCCTTGCTTACGGGTTCCCCGTTTATTTTTATTCTTTCCCTGAAATCAACCAAATGGGGCGATGTGTACAGCCCGGTCTTAAAGCCCGCTTCCTGCAATACGGAGCCTAAAAAATGAGAAGTACTGCCTTTTCCGTTGGTGCCGGCCACGTGCACGTAACGCAGTTTTTCCTGCGGATTTCCCAATCGTTCGCATAAGCTCAGAATGCCGTCTAATCCTTCCTTATAGGCTGCTGCTCCCACGCGTTGGTACATGGGCAGTCGGGCAAAAAGATACGCTATGGTTTCCTGATAGGTGGACTCCAAATGTTCCAAAATGAAATCAGTTCCGCATGAAGTTGTAGGTGATGTATCCGATTTGTTCGGGCGGTGCATCGCCTTTTAAATTGAACTTAGCTTTACGTGCCGCGGAAATGGCTTCACCGTGCAGGGTTTTATTGGTAGTGGTACTTCCCCGCACGCCGTCTGTTGTGGCATTGATCACATTTCCCTGCCGGTCCACCGTGATTTTTACCACTACCGTGCCGTCTTCCTGTTCGGTGTATCGGGGTTTGGGAAGTGCCAGTGCCGAACGTCCGTCTAATTTAATGCTGATGCCTGTGCCTCCCGGTCCTACGCTGTTGGGGTTATTCCCGGAGCCACCTTGCCCGCCTCCCGTGGTTCCGTTTTGTTTTCCTGCATTTCCGGGCGTTTTATCGTTGCCTTGTCCACCTGTGTTGGTTTTTCCGGGAAATAAGGCTCCCTGGTTGATGGCCGGTTTTTTGGGCTCTTCCACCGGAGGTTTGGTTTGGTTGACCGGTTTTGCTTCAGGTTTTGAATTAACTGACTCTTCACCCGCTTCAGATGTTTTGATGTTTTCGCTGACCGTCGGATTTGTCTGGTTTGCCGTTTCCGCTACGTTCTCAGAAAAGTTCGGTGCTGTAGGAACTGCTTCGTTGTTGTCGCCCATGCCTGTGGCGCTTACTCCGAAATCTATTTCCATACCTTCGGCCAGGGGCGGGTCGGGTTGTGGGGCTTTTAAAATCAGAAATAAAAACAACAACAGGAGCAAAAGATGCAAAGCTATTGAAGTTGCCAAACCGATAATGTCTTCTCTGGTGAACTGCATAACCTGAATTTTAGTTTAGTACACCGAACTGAAATGTTCGTTCAAACGAATACGTTATTTTTTGTTTTGGGTTACCAAAACCATTTTAAACCCATTTTGTACGGAAACCAAATCGGCCACCTCCACAAAATATTTGTAGGGTACGGTTTCATCCACGGCAATCTCCACTTTCGCATCTTCCAGACCGGTCATGTTTTCCTTCAGTAATGCGTCCAGCGACTCAAAAGGAACCTGTGTTTTATTCCAGTAAAAATTCAGATCCTTATCAATGCTGATGCGGAATGTTTTTCCGACCGGTTTTTCTTTGGTGGATGCCGCAGGAAGCTTAATGCTCATCACATTATTGCTCTTCACCATGGTGGTGAGAATCATGAAAAAAATGAGCAGCAGAAACACCAGATCCGTCATGGAACTCATGTTGAAACTGGCATCTACTTTGTTTCGGCTTTTCAGGTTCATGGCATTCAGGCGGGTTCGTTCAACAGGTCTAAAAATTCAATGGTGCGGGCCTCCATTTTGTGGATTACTTTATCTACCTGGGCCACCAGCAGGTTGTAGCTGATGTAGGCCATGATACCCACGATGAGTCCGCCTACCGTAGTAACCATGGCTTCGTAAATGCCGCCCGCCAGAGTACTGATGACGATGTTGTCACCGGCTCCGGCCATGTTATAGAGCGATTTAATCATGCCCACTACGGTTCCCAGAAATCCAAGCATGGGCGCTGCTCCTGAAATAGTAGCCAATAAAGCCAGCTTATTTTCCAGCTTATAAATCTCCAGCTTGGCCACGTTCTCTATGGCTGCACTGATATCATCTAAGGGGCGGCCTATGCGCGAAACTCCTTTTTCAATCATGTTGGCTACCGGGGTGTTGGTGCTTTTGCAGAGGGCTTTGGCCGAATCTATTTTTCCGTTGAGAATGTAATCCCGTATATTGTTCATGAAGTTTTTATCTTCTTTGCCGGCTTTGGATATGGCCAACCATCGTTCAATGAAAATGTAAATGGCGATTAACGAAAGAACGAGCAGCGGAATCATGATGATGCCGCCTTTCAGCGCCATATCCAACACGCTCAACGGCTCCTGCGGGGGCGGAGTGGAGGCCAGGGTTTCTGCTGTGTTTAATACGCTGTCGTTGACGGGGGCGGTTTGAAAGAGAAATCCCATAATAAAAAGATTAGGTTTTAATTAGTGAAATAGCGGACTCATGGCAATATATACTCCTGCACCGGCCAGATAACCGACCAGGCAGATCAAACTTATTTTTTTCAGATACCAGCCGAAGCTGATGCGTTCCAAGCCCATTGCGGCTACTCCTGCTGCCGAACCTATGATGAGCATGCTTCCGCCGGTACCGGCACAGAAGGCCAGCATGGTCCAAAAATCTCCGTCCATGGCGTGAATTCCGGAAGTTTCTATGTCATACATACCTTGAGCTGCTGCTACCAAGGGAACGTTATCCACAATGGCAGAAAGTGTTCCGATAAGAATATTTAACACATACATATTGCCCAGCGAATTATCCAAGAACACGGCCAATTGTCTGAGTAATCCCGCAGTTTGCAGACTTCCTACGGCCAATAAAATTCCCAAAAAGAACAAAACGCCCGATAAATCAATTCTACGCAGTCCCGACACTACGGATAAATAATGTCCGTGCTCACGGTTTTTATGCAGAACCTCCGTTACTACCCATAAAATACCCAGACTGAGCATCATGCCCATGAATGGAGGCAGGTGGGTAATGGTTTTGAAAACGGGAACAAAAAGAAGTCCCAAAATGCCCACGGCAAAAATGATTTTTTTCTCCCTATCCGTAACTCCTTTGCCGGCTCCGTGGGCATCCATTCCATGCGCATTGGCGCTTGAGGGGTCGGGTCGTTCTACGGTACCTTTCAGGGTAAATGAGAAAAAAATGACAGGAATAAACAGGCTTACCAAGCTTGGCAAAATAATTTTATATATGATGGGCAATGCACTGATCTGACCTCCGTTCCAAAGCATGGTGGTAGTAACATCTCCTATTGGGCTCCAGGCTCCTCCGGAATTTGCCGCGATAATGACGATACCTACATAAAGCCATCGGGTGGGCTGGTCTTTTATTAATTTTCTGAGTAGGGAGACCATCACGATGGTGGTGGTGAGGTTGTCCAATACGGCTGAAAGGAAAAAGGTGATTACCGTGAAACCGCCGTGCATATCCACCACTTCTACGATGGCCATGGCTCCGATCAGGAAAAACAAAATAGAGGCCAGCTCTCCCAGATGTTCCAATAAGGCAAATTCGATAAAGGCATGTTTTATCTGGTCAATGGATTTGCCGGTCAACGATTCGGCCTCGGCCATCGAAAAATGAGTAAACCGGCTCGACGTGGTATCAATGAGGTCATGTCCTCCCATGATTAATAAAGTCCATAGCGCAACTCCAAGTAATAACGCCGAGGAGGCCTTGTCAATTTTTACGTTGTGTTCTAAGGCGATGAAAAGGTAGCCGAGAACGAAAATGGATACGAATGCAAGCGTCAGTGTCATGAATATTTAGTTTAGATTAATTGTTTAAGCGCTATTTCAAAGCCTATTTTTGCGATTCCGGTTTTTTCGGAAGATTGATGGTGAATGGAGTTTATGGCTTTTCGTATAACTTCTGAGGTATCGGTAAAAATGGCTTTATCACTCATTTCTACATGGCTGCCCATGAGGTAGGCAAATACGCGGGCCATACCGCAGTTGGCAATAAAGTCGGGTATCAGGCTTACCTTTCCGTCCACAAAATCGGCAATGGGCCCGAAGAAAATTTCAGGATCGGCAAAAGGTACGTTGGCTCCGCAGGAAATTACCTCCAGCCCGTTTGCAATCAACGACTCTGCCTGATCTTTCTGAACGAGACGGGAGGCCGCACAGGGAACAAATACTTCGGCCCCTGAACTCCAGATGCTTTGATTTAATTCCGCAAAGGGAATCAGGTTTTCTGCGCGGAGTTTGTTTCCGTCTTT
>JBIJBG010000150.1:0-5357 GCA_044345355.1 Flavobacteriales bacterium | reverse complement strand
CAGAGTCGCCAAGGAGTATGGAAGACGGGTTCAACACGGGCATCAGCCCATTGCCTTTCATTTCGTAAATACCTATTTCGCTGGTACTTCCATACCGGTTTTTGGAGGCCCGAAGAATGCGGAAAAGATGGTGCCTGTCGCCCTCAAACTGAAGTACTACATCAGTCATGTGTTCCAAAACCTTAGGCCCTGCAATACTTCCTTCTTTATTGATATGGCCCACCAACACCATCGGAATGCCTGTTTCTTTGGCAAAGCGGATAAGACGCGCGGCACATTCCCTCACCTGGGAAATACTTCCTGGAGAACTTTCAATAATGGAGTAATGAAGCGTCTGAATAGAATCAATGATAACCAGGTCGGGTACTTCATTTTCGCAAACAGAAAGAATATTATCCAATCCGTTTTCGGCCAGTATCAGACAGGAAGCATTTTTATCTTCCATGCGGTCGGCCCTAAGTTTAATCTGGGTTTCGCTTTCCTCTCCGGAGATGTAGAGCACTTTCTTGTCATTCAGCCGCAGAGCGGTTTGAAGAAGAAGGGTTGATTTTCCGATTCCCGGTTCTCCCCCCAGCAATATAACGGAACCGGGTACTATACCTCCCCCTAAAACCCGGTTCAGCTCGCTGTCCCTTGTATCGGTGCGCTCTCCGGTTTCGGAAGAAATATCGGCCAAGGGTTTCGGTTTGCTCTTTTTATCGGAAAACCGGTTAAGACCGGATGCAGCTTCCGTTTTGGTGATGATTTCTTCCACAAGGGAGTTCCATTCACCGCAGGAAGGACATTTTCCCATCCATTTGGGGGACTGGAAGCCACAGTTTTGGCAAAAGAAAGCCTTTTTGACTTTTTGCAGAGCCAACGCCTAAAGGGTATTTTTGATGAGAGTTACTGCATGCGGGTAAACTCCCGCAGAATGTTACCTATTTCATTATCTCCAGTGGCAAAACCTTCAAAAGGGGAAATAGAATCCACCACCTGAGATCTGTCCGGTTTGGAAAGGGTAAGCTTGTCTTTTCGGTATTGAATTACCTGCCAATCGCCATTCATATCCGACTCTCCCACATAAAGATTTAGGTCGGAAATACGAACATAATTTTTGAAATTCTTACTCACCACTTCATAAGTACCTTCTTCCGAATAGAGCGGATAGGTTATGTTGTTGATCGTCAGTTTGCCTCCTTGAAAAGTCCAGATGGCACTGTCCTCGTCCACGGTAGAATAAAGCATTCCCGATTCCTTCATCCACGAACCTTCTATTTCATTCTCAATCTGCTTGCGGCAGGAGGACAAAGTAAGCAGCATTCCTGCAGTAAAAGCGATGAAAATCAAGCGACTATTTTTCATGATCAACAAGGATTTGAACCTCAAAAGTAACAAAGTTTTAGTATTTTCCAATTTTTTTGATAATTCCGCTGCTGCTGAAATCCCTTACTGTTTCAAAAATGACTACACGCCCTCCGTATGATTTAACAAAATCAGCCCCGACAACCGCACTCTCTTGGTAATCGCCTCCCTTCACCAACACATCGGGTTTTATCAGGCGGATCAGATTTTCCGGCGTATCTTCCTCAAAAACGAACACGGAATCCACGGAAACCAACGCAGCCAACTGTTCGGCTCGGACATCCTGCGCATGTAAAGGTCTTTCCTCGCCTTTCAAACGCCTTACCGAATCATCGGAGTTAAGGCCTACGATTAGAACGTCGCCCATATCGGCGGAAGCCATCAACAACCTGATATGACCTATGTGCAGCACATCGAAACACCCGTTTGTGAATACTATTTTTTTCCCTGCAAACCGAAGCCTGTGAAGATATTGCTCCGCTTCCTGCCCGGTTTTAATTTTATTCAACATCAACTCCCTCATCATAAGATGGTGTTTTTTGAGGGTTAAAGATAGGAAATCCGATAAGGGAAAGGGGGCCGATAATGAGAAAAACCAGCGTTTGCGCGCCCCAAACAATCCACCCGAAAGAAATGCCCGCCGACTCTTCGATGCCATACAACAGCAAAGTTTGTCCCACCAATGTCGGATAGGCCCCAATACCGCCCGGGGTAACAATCATGCCAAAAGTGCCGAAAATAAAAACGGACAGACAGGCTGCAGGGCCAAGTTGTTCGGTAGCGGGAAAGGCCCAAAATGCCACCTGAAGCATCAGAAAATAACAAACCCAGATAGACAGGGAAATCAAAATAAACAGCACAGGCCGCTCCACTTGAGCCACGCTTTTTAGCCCGTCTACAAACCCGTCCAACAGATTTTTTTCCGCCTCCTTTTTTTCTTTATTTCTATATCTGAAATATCCCCAGGCTCCCAAAACAAAAAGAAAGAAAAGAAGACCGGAGATAAAGAGAATGCCGGGAGTGACTTTGCCGGAAACGGGCATCCAGAATTTTTCGAGAATGTAATGGCGCAAACGCGCATATCCGATTAATAAATTCAACCCGAATAGCAGCAACAGAATGATCATATCTACAACCCGCTCGGCAACTACGGTTCCCACGCCCACATTCATGGGCACTTTATCATATCGGGAAACAAGGCCGCATCTTGCAATTTCTCCGGTGCGGGGCAAAGCCAGATTAATGAGATAACCTGACATGACGGCCATAAAAGCATTCAAAGGCTTTACACGAAAACCCGCCGGTTCCAAGAGCATATTCCAGCGGAGGGCTCGGATGACGTGGCTCAAAAGGCCTATTCCCAGAGCGGGAATTCCCCACCACAGGTTTACCGAAAATACATTATCCAAAAATTGATCAAAAGGAAGATTCCTCAGGGAAAGCCATGCCAGAAAAAAGCCCAGCAGGATAAAGGCCGATATTTTGGCAAACTCAATCTTTTTTCCGCTCACGCCTGTCTGATGCGATTGGTGGATGTATCGGGGAAAACCACCATCGGCTTAAAGGATTTTGCTTCTTCGGGAGTCATGGAAGCATAAGCCACTATAATCACATGATCTCCGACACTCACTTTTCTGGCTGCCGGCCCGTTGAGGCAGATAACGCCCGAACCTCGTTCTCCCACAATGGTATAAGTGATGAATCGTTCACCGTTGGTGTAATTAAATACATGAACCTGTTCCCCTTCCAATAATCCGGCGGCATCCATCAGATCCCTATCAATGGTTACACTGCCTATGTAGTCCAAATCGGCCTCGGTAACGGTGACACGGTGAATTTTTGATTTTAATACGGTAACCAGCATAACGGGGCAAAATTAGGATAAAACGGGATAACTGCAATTATCAATGAGGCGTACCGCACCGGTATGGTAGGCGATGCACACTACAGCCTTATTATCAGGAGAAAAAACAGCCAGGGATTCCAGCGTATCCGTCCGGCATACTTCAAAATAGTCAGGCAAAAAATCAAGCTCCCGCATGAGGGTCTCAAAATCTTTTCTGATATGGCTTACCTCTGTATTTCCGGGGTAGCGCTCTCCCAAAGTGAGAATAAATCGGGATACCCGGGCAGCCCTTTCTTTTTCTTCCTTTCCAAGCCTTCTGTTTCGCGAGCTCATGGCCAATCCCGAATTCTCACGTACGGTGGGGCAGCCTATGATTTCCACCGGCAGCAGGTCAGCATGCACCATCTGACGGATTACGGCCAATTGCTGAAAATCTTTTTCTCCGAAGTAGGCTCTTTCAGGCTGCACCACATCAAACAAAAGACTTACAATGTTGGCAACCCCCTGAAAATGGCCGGGCCTGCAGGTGCCCTCCATCACGGTATCCAGAAAACCCAGATCAAAAACACGTGTTTTGTGATTACGCAGCAATTCCTGCTTTTCGGGCAAAAACAGAAAATCAGCACCCGCTTCCCGCAGGCGGCAGATATCATTTTCCGTATCCACGGGATAATTGGCATAATCGGCCGGATTATTGAATTGAAGCGGATTAACGAAAATGCTTACCACCGTGGACGCGTTTTCGTTTTTTGCTTTTTGAAGCAGGGCGATATGCCCCTCATGCAGTGCCCCCATAGTGGGAACAAACCCGAGAGGCCTTTTAAAATCAAGGCCCGATCTGAAATCCCGGAACTCTGCCGCTGAGTTGAAAATAATCATTAAAATGAATACTATCAGGGAGTTGATTAAATTTTTGCTAATTTTTTTCCTGCCGTAAAGCGGGCAAAGTAATTGATTATTTTGAAACTTCGGGATAATTGTGTTAATTTTGCAGTGTGTTTGGAATGAATAATCCGCGCGGTAATAATCTGGTCAGGCATCTTGCCGAAATTATCTTAAGAAGTTTCATTAATTAATCATTATGGAGAAGAGCAGGGTATTGTATATCACTCATGAAATGGTTCCGTACATGCAAACGGAAACCTTGTTGGGCAAAATCTCCCGCGAACTCCCGCAGGGAATGCAGGAGCGTGGATGGGAAATCAGGAATTTTATGCCCCGTTACGGCTGCATCAATGAGCGCCGGCATCAGCTCCACGAAGTCATCCGTCTTTCAGGAATGAACATCATCGTAAACGACACGGATCAGCCCCTCATCATTAAGGTGGCCTCCATTCCTTCCGGGCGCATTCAGGTTTATTTCATTGATAACGAAGAGTTTTTTCAGAGAAAACAAACACTTGTCAACGACAAGGGAGAGTTTTTTGCCGATAATGATGAGCGGTCCATCTTCTTTTGCAAAGGCGTACTGGAAACGGTAAAAAAGCTGGGATGGTCTCCCGATATCGTACATTGTCACGGTTGGATGACTTCCCTAGTGCCTTTTTACCTGAAAACCGTATTTAAAAATGACCCGATTTTTTCGGGATCAAAAATCGTTTTCTCTCTTTATGAGAATGACCGCTTCCCCGGTTCACTTCACCAGGATTATGTAACCAAAGCCACGGAAGATATAGAAGGAACTCACCTTACCTCGGTAGGAAAAACGCCCGACTTCCCTTCTGTATTGAAAGGTGGGATTGAGTATGCGGATGCCGTAATTCGCAGTGCCGATTTTACCGATAAAGAAGTGATCAAGTACATTGCTAAATCGGGCAAACCCAATTTTGAAACCTCTTTTGGGGATAATTACATGGACGATTTTCATCGCTTTTATCAGGAAATTCTTCAGGAAGCGGCAATACCTGCGGAATAATTGTGTTAAAAGAGTTACTTTGCACCTGCAAGAAGTTTTCTCTGCAGGTTTCTTTTTTATATCAATGAAGCATCACCTTTTCACAATTATTCTCGTCACGGGTTTCATTTCCCTCTGGTTTTCGGGATGCCGAAAACCCTCTGATGACATCGGCTCGGACATTGGCGTGGTAGGCGGAACCATAGGCTCCGCATTCACGGACACCCTTACGCTTAAAGCCTTCAGCGTACGCGAGGATTCACTGCGTACCGA
>JBIJBG010000203.1:0-4038 GCA_044345355.1 Flavobacteriales bacterium | reverse complement strand
GTTTCCATGGCCTCCGCCAACAGATAGTCCCGGTCGCTCAGTTCGGTATGGTAAATATCCGCATCCTGCCTCAGGCAAAACCGCGCTTTGCTTTCTAATTTAAGCCCTGCGGGGAGTGCTGCGGTCATCACTTCACCCAGGGTGGCCATGTAATAGGCGGCCATTTTTTCCCAAAAAGGCTGCATAATGGGCAGTATCACGGGTTCGTTGTCGAGCACTTCCGCCACCGGTTTTATTTCATAATCCTCAGGAGGCGTATGGTGAATTCGCCAAATAAGCCCGGTATATAATTTACCGCCTTTCAGGGGAACCACCACCCGCATGCCGGTCTGCAGGCTGGAAGCCATGCCGGAATCCACGGAGTAGGTGAGCGCAAATCTCAGCGCCAGGGGCAGAACTACATCTACGTAAACCGGGGTATTCATGGTATGCAAGTATCCGAAAATTAGCTCATTTGTCGGAATCTGCGGTTCCTTTTTCTAAAAAATCGGTCGCATTGGCAACATTTTCGCACATTTGCGTTAGATAGCCGGAACGTTTTCGGTCATAGTTAGCATGGAATAATATGGAGTGGATCATCCGCATAGGTCAGTTTATTTTGAGTTTATCTATTCTCGTGGTGTTGCACGAGTTCGGACATTATTTACCCGCCAAACTTTTTGGTACCCGGGTGGAAAAGTTTTTTCTGTTTTTTGATTACAAATTTGCCTTGGTAAAAAAGAAAATCGGAGAAACTGTCTGGGGTATCGGCTGGATTCCTTTCGGCGGATATGTGAAAATTGCCGGCATGGTAGATGAAAGCATGGACAAGGACCAGATGGCTCAGCCTCCCCAACCTTGGGAATATAGGAGTAAACCGGCCTGGCAGCGGCTCATCATCATTTTGGGCGGCGTAACGGTAAACATCATTCTGGCTTTTGTGATTTACTGGATGATGATGTTTGTATACGGAGAGAAGTATCTGCCCGTGGCGAACATGAAAGACGGCATCTGGGTGCAGAATGAGGTAGTGGCTTCCCGGATAGGCCTTCAGAACGGCGACCATATCCTGCAGATCGGTGATCAGAAAATGGAAAATTTTTCCGACCTCAACGAAGCTCTTTTATACAGCAGCGGTAAGCAGGTGGTGGTAGAGCGGAACGGGGAAACCCTCACGTTGAACAGTCCCACGGGTATCGATCAGGATATACTTGCTGCGGGGAACCCGCTGGTGGTGAGCATACGCATGCCTTTTTATGTGGGCGGTTTCAGCGAAACGGTTACCAACGGAAAAGACTGCGGCATTGAACTCAAGGATAAAATTGTAGGCGTGAACGGACAGCCGATTCGGTATTTTGATGAATTTAAGACCGCTTTACAAAGCCTGAAAGGACAAACTATTGCATTAGACGTAAAGCGCGGGGAAGAGGTAAAATTCCTTACCTGTGCGGTGAATGATTCAGGCTTGGTGGGTCTGGCCCCGGTGAATATGAGCATGGCCGACCTCCGAAAGGAAGGAACCTACGTGTTTGAAACCAAAACGTACGGATTTTTTGAGGCTTTTCCCGCCGGCTTAGGCAAAACAGTTTCCATGCTCACCGGCTATGTGAAACAGTTTAAAGTGATTTTCACTCCGCAGGGTGCCAAACAGGTAGGCAGTCTGGGTACTATCATGAGCATGTTTCCGCCCGAGTGGGATTGGCAGGCTTTCTGGCAGCTTACAGCCTTTCTGAGTATTATATTGGCCTTTGTGAACGTGCTGCCCATTCCGGCTTTAGACGGGGGACATGCGGTATTTATTCTTTATGAGTTGATTACCGGCCGTAAACCTTCCGATAAATTTTTGGAACGTGCTCAGACCGTAGGTATGATTTTACTAATCGTCCTGATGGTTTTTGCCCTCGGAAACGATATCTGGAAGTTTATTATCAGTAAGTTGATGTAACGATTTTCCGCAAGGGCGGAATGGGCTAAAAACGGTGGATGACTTCGATTTTTACGTCTTTCAGTTCCTGACGTGTTTTTTCCAGATCCTCAGTGAAGCCGAGCAGATATCCTCCGCCTCCCGATCCGCATAATTTCAGGTAAAACGTTTCCGATTCTATCCCTTTTTTCCAAATGTTGCGGTACTTCTCCGGAATCATGGGATTCAGGTATTCCAGCAAAAATTTGGATAATTCTTTCACGTTGCTCAACAACTCTTTCACTTCCCCTTTAAGGAAGGCTTTTATGCAGTTGTTGTTGAAGGGAATCATCTCTTTGCGTACCAAACTAACAAACCCGTCTTCGCGGCATTTATCTAGGAATATATTCACCATGGGTTGGGTTTTTCCCGGATTTCCCGTGTTGATGAGGAATATTCCCCGATTTCCGGTTTCATCCCCACCCTGCGGCATCCCCACTTTGTTTATGGATGTTTTGCTGTTGATCAGCAACGGTTCCTGCAGGTAACAGATGAGTGGGTCTATGCCCGAACTTGTGCCGTGAAAATAGCTTTCCATTTGAGAGAAATGGCTTTTCAGCTCAATGATCTGTTCACCCGTAGGTGTATCTTCCTTGATGATTTTATCAAAGGCATAACGGTCATACAGGGCCGCCACCAAAGCACCGGAGCTGCCTACGCCAAATCCCTGCGGAATGGTGGAGTCGAATAGGATGCCTTTCTCAATGTCTTTTTCCAGTGCTTCAATGTCGAATTTGAAATTCAATTCTTTGTTGTCTACTTTGCTGCGCAGAAAGGCGGCGTACTCTTTCAGATGTCTGTTCGATTCTGCAGCTTGTTCTGCCGTGAAATTGCGGCTTTTAAACGTGAGTTTTCCTTTGAATAAATCAAATGGAATCGTCAAACCCATGGAATCGTGGATGATACTGTATTCTCCGAAAAGGAGAATTTTTGATTTGAAGAACTTTTTGGCCACTTTTTTTCTTTTAGATGTTCACGCGCATGGGGCCTTTTCCGACGAAATCCCTGATTAAGGAATTCGGGCTCAAAGTTATGGAAATTTCATTTTGCAAAAACGCATTCACTTTTTCTTCTTCAGATCCGGGATATAACAGGTGGATATTCGGACCGGCATCTAAAGTAAAACAGAGCCGTGTGCCGGTTTGTTTGCGAAAGGCCCAAATTTTCTCGATTAATTCCAGCGTTTTTGGCCGCATGAGTATGAAGTAGGGGTCGCTGGTCATCATCATGGCATGGAGCGTAAGCGCCTCATTTTCCACTATTTTGCAGAATGTGTCAAAATCATTCGATTTCATGGCCTGAATCAGATCCACGATGTTTCGGTTGGCCTGTTCTATGCGGCTTTGGGCAAACGGATTGGTGTTCATGAGGGCATGGCCTGCCCGGCTGGACACGCTTTTTTCTCCGGGATCGCAGATGATTACGGTATCGCGGTAAGTAAAAAAATCTGGGTGAATTTCATCCGATAGCGGAGATCCGTAAAAGTCGGAGGTGTATTCATATTCAGGAGCATGTATCTTCCCCCAGCTCACCAGTCCGCCGTAGATGGATCGGCACGCGCTGCCCGATGCCAGCCGAGACAGGTAGGACGCTTTGCGATTAAAATCTTCCGTGTTTTCCAAGGTGCCGAAAAGTTCGCGTTCCATTTCGCAAAGGCATAGGCACAGGGCGCTCATGGCTGAGGCGGAAGAGGCTATTCCGGCGGAGTGGGGGAAGGTGTTCTGCGAACGGATGGTCAGTTTTAATTGACGCAGATAAGGATGTTCATCCGCGATGCTCTGCAGAAACTTTTCAATTTTTTGGCCGAAGGCCGGATTAGGCTTTCTTTCAAAGAAAAATTCCACCTGTACAATTCCGGCATCTGAAAATTCGTATTCCAGCGTAGTTTCGGAGAAACACTCGGAGAGCGTAAAACTGACGGATGGGTTCATGGGAATCTGCACTTCCCGTTTGCCCCAATATTTGACGAGGGCAATGTTGGACGGACTGCGGTAGGCCACCTTTCCGGGAATACATTCGTGCGGCATGAGGCTGAGCGAAGCGGATGATGCGATATCCATGTGTTTAATAACTTAACTCAACGTGTTGGGGCGCAA
>JBIJBG010000147.1:0-5433 GCA_044345355.1 Flavobacteriales bacterium | reverse complement strand
ACCGCTAAACCGCTGGTGGAGGCTTGCATTCGAAACAGGGTACATTACCTGGATATTACCGGAGAAATTCCTGTTTTTGAGTTGGTGAAATCTTACGATAAGGCGGCCAAAGCAGTTGGAGTAGGGCTTATGAGCGGGGTTGGGTTTGACGTGGTGCCTACCGATTGTGCAGCCCGCTATCTTCACTCCCGATTGCCCTCTGCCACCCATTTAAAATTGGCATTTGCCTCCGTAGGTGGAAGTATATCGCATGGTACCATGTTGACTATGGTAGAGAATCTGGGCAGTAGCGGCGCTGTAAGGCAGGATGGGAAAATTATTCCCAAACCAATAGGACATAAAGGGCGTTTGGTCGATTTCGGTCTGAAAACCCGCTTTTGTATGACGATTCCCTGGGGCGATATCTCCACGGCATTTACCACTACCGGCATTCCGAATATTGAAACCTATACGGCAGTTACCCGGGGCAGTTTCCGCATGATGAAACTGGCTCCGCTCATTAATCCCATTCTGCGGACGAATTGGGTGAAAAATCAGTTTAGAAACTACATACATAAAAACATTAAAGGCCCTACCTCAGAGCAGAATGAACATGGACGATCTTTGGTGTGGGGAGAGGTTTCGGATTCGCATGGAAACCGCGCCGAGGTCAGGCTTGAGGGTCCTGAAGGATATAAACTTACGGCCGTTGCGTCTGTGTATATAACCCGTTATTTTTTGGCGAATGAGGTAGTTGCCGGTTATCATACACCCGCCGGTTTGTTAGGCTTTGAATTGTTCACCCGCTTGCCGGGGACCGTCCTGACTACCGTGGATTAGATTTCCGTTCTTCCCGGATATACTTTTAAGGCTTCTTGCAGGCATTTGACCGCCTGTTGCAAATCCTCTATTTTCAGTACGTAGGCAATACGTGCCTCTTGTTTTCCCAATCCCTGGGTGGAATAGAAACCGGATGCCGGAGCCATCATGACGGTTTGCCCTTCATAATTAAAATCGCTGAGCAACCATTGGCAAAAGGCATCTGCATCATCTACCGGTAATTTTACGGTAGTGTAAAAAGCTCCACCGGGATTCGGACAGATAACACCCTGAATATTATTGAGTGCGTTCACCATAAAATTGCGACGCTTTACGTATTCGGCGTTTACTTCTTTAAAATAGGTTTCGGGAGTATCTAAGGCGGCTTCACCAGCAATTTGTCCTAACGTAGGCGGACTCAGGCGGGCTTGAGCCAGTTTGAGTATGGCCTGCATGAGCTCGGTATTTTGGGAAACTACGCATCCGATCCGCACACCGCAAAGACTGTATCGCTTAGATACGCTGTCCACCACAATGGCATTTTGTGAAAGGCCATCAATCTGTAACACGGAAGTATGGGTGTGCCCGTCATACACAAATTCGCGGTACACCTCATCAGAAAACAACCACAGGTTGTGCCTCAGCACCATGTCGCGCAAGGTTTCCAATTCCTGGTTGGAATATAAATAACCGGTAGGATTGGAAGGGTTACAGATTAAAATGGCTTTGGTTTTTGGGGTAATCCGTTTTTCTAATTCTGCCATAGGTGGCAGGGCAAATCCATTTTCAATTTTAGCGGTCACGGGAACAATAACTGCCCCGGCCGCTTTTGCAAAGCTGATATAATTGGCGTAAAAAGGTTCAGGTACGATGATTTCATCCCCCTCATTCAGGGTGCACATCATAGAGAAGAGGAGGGCCTCGCTGCCTCCCGTGGTTACGATGATTTGATCATGATTTACCCGAATGCCTAAATTTTGATAATAAACAGCCAATTTTTTCCGGTACGATTCAAAGCCGGCGGAGTGGCTGTATTCAATAACTTCCATATTAAAATTCCGGATGGCATGTAGTACACTTTCAGGCGATTTTATGTCTGGTTGTCCGATATTCAGGTGATACACTTTTATGCCACGCTTTTTGGCCCCTTCGGCATAAGGTACCAGTTTGCGTATGGGTGAATTGGGGAGTTCAATTCCTTTTTTTGATATAACGGACATTATTCACTATTTACCTGGCAAATGTAGCTATTTTGAACCGTGGGTAAACAAAAACCCCGTATGCAATGCACACGGGGCAATCAATTAAACAAACAAAAAAACGAGGTTACATACCTACAGGGGCGCCTCCCTGTTCTTTCAGGGGTACGCCGTTGTTGGCAGGAGCTTCTTTTACCGAACCTTTTACCTTGATGGTATGAGTATTACTTCCTTCCGGCTCATTGGTGGTAATGGTTACCGTTTTGGCTTAATGGTAATTTCTTTGGTCTGTCCGGGCATAATGGCCTCTTTGGGATAAGTAGGTACGGTACATCCGCAGGAGCCTTTTGCATTGGTGATGATCAGGGGCTCTTTTCCCGTATTTTTAAATTTCCAGGAACGTTCTCCGTTACCTCCGAATTCCACTTCACCATAATCTACATAATCTACCTCATAAGTAATTTTAGGACCCAACATGGCAGCCTGAGCTGATGCATCGGACACTGTAGCGAAACTCGCCACGGCAAAACCTATTAATAAAGCGATTTTTTTCATGTTTTTAAATTTTCTGTTACAAATTTATTGGGTACTGCCATTACTCATTTTGGATTAACAAAAGATTAACAGCCTTGATTTTTGGGGCAGATAGTACCATTCTTCAAAAAAAAAGCCCGCAAAATGGCGGGCCTTTAAAAAAGACAGGAATGACCTTATTTACTCACCGGGCCCGGGCTGGCAGGACTCGCAGGGGCCTGCTTTACGGTGCCTTTTACGGTAATTTCATGGCGATTGGCTCCCTCTGGCTCATTGGTGGTCAACGTAACGGTTTTGGTGAAGTCGCCCTGGCGGTTGGTGTCATAATTGATTTTAATTTCACCTGTGGCTCCCGGCATGATGGGTTCTTTCGGGTAGGTGGGAACGGTACATCCGCATGACCCTGTGGCATTGGTGATCAGCAGAGGCTCTTTGCCCGTGTTTTTAAATTTCCACACCCGCTCGCGTGGACCGCCATATTCTACCTGTCCGTAATCTACCACTGCTGATTCAAATGTCAGCTTAGGAGCGGCCTGGGCGGATGCCTTTGGGGAATAAGTTAATCCTGCTGCAACGAAACCGATAAAAAGTAGCACTTTTTTCATGATGTATTTTATTTTTTATGATAAGACTTCTCCCAAAGGTAAGTTCAAAAAAGGTTCATCGGAAAATTTAACAAAATAAAAACGGAACCGGGAATCATTCCCCCGAATCTTCCACTACGGAAACGGTCATTTTTATCTCTTCTGCGGGCCGGTCTCCGGGAAGTGTGGGTATTTTGGCAATGGCATCCAATACATCGAGCCCTTCGGAAATTTCTCCGAAAACGGTGTAATCCATATCCAAATGGGGAGTTCCACCCAAAGTGGTGTAAGCTGTTTTTTGTTCTTCCGAAAAGGCAAAACCGGGCTTCATGGCTTTCATCCTGTTTTCAAAAGACTCCAATTGGTTATTGTTGTAAACTGAACCCTGCACGATGTAAAATTGAGATCCGCTGGAGCGTTTCTGGGGATTAATGGCATCCCCTTGCCTTGCCGCGGCTAAAGCCCCTTTTTTATGGAAAAACCCGGGCTTGATTTCCGCTTCCAGCGTGTAGCCGGGTCCGCCTGTACCTGCCATGTCTGCCGTGGCGATATTTTTGGTATTCGGATCTCCCCCCTGAATCATGAACGATTTGATGACACGGTGAAAGGTGGTGCCGTCGTAATAGCTCTCAGTAGCCAGTTTCAGAAAATTATCCCGATGTACGGGTGTTTCGTCATAGAGCTTTACCACCATGGTTCCCAAGGAGGTATGAATTTTTACTTTTTTCATATATTCAACTGATATTATCCCCGATTTCCAGCGATTTTTTCAGGCTTACCAACTGTTTTCGCAATTCGGAAAGAGATTGCGCCAGCTTTTTATTTTTTCGGTTTTCGTACAAACGGCCGTCAATGATTTTTTTTGCCCCTTCCAGCGTGTAGCCTTCCATTTTCACCAGGTTGTATACAAGCTGCAGGTTCTCCAAATCCTGTTTGGTGAAAAGTCTTTTGCCATTATTATTTTTTTTGGGCTGTAAAATGGTAAATTCCTTTTCCCAAAAGCGGATGAGTGAGGCGTTTACCCCGAATTTTTCAGCTACCTCCCCAATGGTGAAGTACAGCCTGATATCTTCTTCTGAACGTTCTTTGTAGGGCATTTTGAAATTTGCCGGATATGCCTGCCCAAACAGGCAATTATTCTTGCTCCAAATATAGCGCTTTTGTTTAATCGGGATATTTGTTTTTTACGTCATTGTTTTACATTTGTACAAATTGAATCAGTAAACCATGAAAAAACTTTTTATTCTGACGTGCTCATTTTCAGCATTAATCAGTCAGGCGCAAATCACCCTGAATCAGGCCGATTTTGGCTCTCCAGGTGATGTTTTCTATCAGGCATTTGACGGAACTGCCGGAGAACTTAATTTGGGAACAGCATCTGCTACGGCTCAAAATTGGAACTTTACCACATTGACCATCGATCAGTTGGATACGCTCAATTTCGTGATCCCCGCGAATGCACCGGGAGGCATCGATTTTCCGAATGCATCCGTGGCTTTGTTGACGGGGCCTAACACGGCTCTGTTTTTTAATAATACTCCGAATGCCGTTCAGGTTCTCGGAAATGGTGCAGGTGCAGGCGGATTCGGGTTCAGCGCCCCGTTTAATCCCCCGTTTAATCTGTTGACCTATCCAACCACCTATGGTGCGAATTCATCACAGAACTACAGCTTTGATATTACCAATTACATCGGTCTGGATACCACGGCAGATGTTCCCATTGTGGGAACCTTGGTGATTCAGCTTGACTCTATACGTATTAAGCGCGATGCCCAGATAAACATCAACTTTGATGCATTCGGAAATCTTGCCTTACCCATCGGGACATTTAATTCCCTACGTGCGTTGAACGTGCAGACCAACAATGACAGTACATTTGCCTATCTGTTGCAGCCGGTCAGCATTCCTTTATTCAACATAAATCTGACCGCAGGGTGGAATATCATCACCAACGATATTGCTGCGGCTATTTCCGTAGTGGCTCCGGGTATTTTTGTCGGTAATACTACGGGTGTAACCGTCGAAAAATCGTACGATTGGTTTACGAATAACAAAGACTATCTGCTTTGTTCGGTAAGGGTGGATTCTGCCACCGCCTCGATTCCTCAATCAGCCCGTTACCTTTCCGATCCGATTTTCTTAAGCAACCCGGAAATGGAATTGATTGATGGGGGCTATGTTTACCCCAATCCCACCGGCCAGTACCTTTCTTTTTCGGGATTGCCTCAAGGGTTCACCGGTATGGTAGTAATGACTGATATGACCGGCCGGGTGATGCAAAAAGCATCTGTTTCGTCGAATGAGCCCATTTCCATAGA
>JBIJBG010000146.1:0-5453 GCA_044345355.1 Flavobacteriales bacterium | reverse complement strand
GAATGAGGTGGTAACCCAGCGCCGTTTTTACCGGCAAAGAAATATCACCTTTTTTCAGGTTGTAAGCGGCAGACTCAAACGGATAAGCCCACATGAGCGCGGTAAACCAACCCAATGCCCCGCCGTTTTTATTGGAAAAATTGTCTTCGGAAACCTCGTTGGCCACTTTTTCGAAAGGCTCACCACCCAGCACTCTCTTGCGGATTTCGAGCGACTTTTTGTAGAGTTCCATGGTGTCTGACGGACTCATACAATCGGATTTTGCTTTGATGAGAATATGGCTTACGTTAAGATCCGTTTTCAGGCGGTCCGCCAATTCGGTTAAAAGCCGCTCCTCAGTTTCTTTGTCTTTCAGGTAGGATTGGGCCAATTGCCTACGGTATCCGTTAAATTCATTGAGTAGCGAGGCGGAAGTGTCAATACCCGCCTTTTTGGCAGCCAAAACTTTCAGTTTGAAGTTGACGAAAAGATCCAGATATTCATCCAAATCGGCACGGGTAACCGCTTTGTCTTTCGGGTGATTTTTGAGGAAAATGAATTCAAACTCTGAAAGCGGAACGGTTTCAGTACCCACCTTCATGACCGTCGCATTCTGGTTTTGGGCATTGGCCCAAAGTGCACAGCTTAATAATACTGCCGAGAAGATTCCTTTTTTCATATATTCAGATATATTTAAACAGACTTAAACTTACTTGGTGACTTTACTGTAGTTTGGCGATTCATGAGTAATAAAAATGTTGTGCGGATGGCTTTCAGCTACGCCGGCGTTAGTGATTCGCACAAAGCGGGCTTTCTTTAATTCGGCTACATTGGCAGCTCCCGAATAACCCATTCCGGCGCGAAGGCCGCCTATGATTTGATACAGCACCTCGGCCAGGGTTCCTTTGTAGGGGACACGTCCCACGATTCCTTCCGGAACCAGCTTTTTTACATCCGTGGTTTCTGCCTGGAAATATCGGTCTTTAGATCCTTTTTGCATAGCCTCCAGCGAACCCATTCCACGGTAGGCCTTGAATTTTCTTCCTTCAAAATTGATGGATTCTCCGGGGCTTTCTTCTGTTCCCGCAAACATACTTCCCGCCATGATGCAGTCCGCTCCGGCTACGATGGCTTTGACCACATCTCCGGAAAAGCGGATGCCTCCGTCGGCAATTACCGAGATGCCTCTTCCTTCCAGCGTACGTGCGATGGTGAGCACGGCCGTCAGCTGGGGAACGCCAACTCCGGCTACTACCCGGGTGGTACAGATAGATCCCGGTCCTATGCCTACTTTTACTCCGTCTGCTCCTGCATCGGCAAGGGCAATCGCCGCTTCAGGCGTGGCAATATTTCCGGCCAGAATATCGACGGATGGGAAAAGTGATTTTAGTTGTTTTACCATGTCTATGACGCCCGCACTGTGTCCGTGTGCCGTATCCACCACCAAAGCATCTACGCCTGCTTTTACGAGTGCTTCGGCTCTCGATAAAGTATCTTTAGATACACCGATTGCCGCGGCAACACGTAGTCTTCCGTGGGCATCTTTACAGGCATTTGGTTTGCTTTTCGCTTTGATGATGTCTTTGTAGGTGATCAGACCGATGAGTTTATTGTCGGCATCAACCACTGGTAATTTTTCTATTTTTTTTTCCTGCAGAATCTCTTCTGCCCGCTGCAATGTGGGAACCTCTCTCGTAGTAATGAGGTTTTCGGAAGTCATGACTTCCTGAATGGGCCTGCGTAAATTTTTCTCGAAACGAAGGTCTCGGTTGGTTACGATTCCCACCAGTTTGCCATTTGCATCGGTTACGGGAATACCCCCGATTTTATATTCGCGCATCAATTCAAGCGCATCTTCCACTTTGCTTTCCCGCGGCAGAGTGACCGGGTCAAGAATCATTCCGCTTTCGGCTCTTTTTACCTTGCGCACCATTAGCGCCTGCTCGTCTATCGACATGTTTTTATGAATCACTCCGATGCCGCCTTCACGGGCAATGGCAATGGCCATTTCGCTTTCCGTTACGGTATCCATGGCCGCAGAAACCACGGGAACATTTACGGTGATGTTTCTTGAAAATTTGGAAGCAATTTGCACTTCGTGGGGAAGCACTTCCGAAAACGCCGGGACAACCAGCACATCGTCGAAAGTAAAGCCGTCGGCATAAAATTTTTCCGAATAATCGCCCATAGAGTTGTTCCTTAAAAATTGGGCGAAGATAGCAAAATGAAGTTGCTTCCTTGTGGTTTGCCGTTTTTAAAATTGCGTTAAAAGGGGTTTACGTTGAAACCTTCTGCCCTAAGCAGGGCAATCACTCCGTCTTTTCCTCCAAGATGTCCGGCGCCAACGGCAAAAAATACGGATCCTTCGGCCATCATCGAGCGCATAGGTGCAATCCAATTTTTATTTCGGTTTTTAAGCAGTGCGTCTTCATACTCGTTAAAATCAGGCTCTCTTTTTGAAATTCCGCTCAGCATGCCATCTAAATCTTGAGATACATAAAGCGCTACCATTTTCCGGAATGCTTTTTCTCCGATTCGTCCATTTTTTGCGGATTTGAATAAGGATTCGGCTTGTTTTTTTAAAGACATGGCATCAAGTGCCCTGATCTGATCTTCCAAAGTTTCAAGTCCGCTGATTGGAATGGAGCGTTTTTCGGCCAGGGCCTGGAGTTCTTTTTCATAGGATTTAAATGCTGATCCGGTAAGGTTTTTCACCATAAGGGTCTGCTGCAGAATTACGGGTTTCATTTTGGCAAAGAATTCAATAGATAACCCATGTTTTTTTTCCAGATTTCGGGTCAAGGTTTTGTATCGGGCCGGTGTGTAAAGGTTTTCCAGTGTTTTGCCGGAATCCATCATCATGGCACCCATCAGTTTCAGTTGAAGGGAGGGGTCGGATAGATCCATTTCCATTACCAGTTTTTGGCAGGAAAAAAGAGCCTTCTCGGTCCCTTCCGGAAGGAAAAACCGGTCGGACGGAATCAGGTGTATGGTACCGAACAGGTAGGAGGTGTCTTTAATTTCCGGGCCTGTAATTTTCCAGAAAATACTTTTTTGTGCGTAAAGTAACTGACCGAATACCAAGAAAAGGGAAACGGCTGCGGGAAGGATTTTTAGGCAAAAGATATTCATTGGGTTATTCTTCAAAAAAATGTAAATCCCGGCCGAAAGTATCTTTGAGGGAAAGCGATGAAATAAGCGATAAAATCAGGCAAACGCCGCCCACGATTAAGGCACTGCCAAATATTCCGAACATTGGAATTTCGGCCAGGGATTTAAACGAGAAGGTAATGGGAATAACGGCTCCCCTCACGAAATTGGGTACCGTGGTGGTTACCGTGGCCCGGATATTCGTACCGAATTGTTCTGCCGCAATGCTCACAAAAAGCGCCCAATAGCCGGTGGCCGTACCCAGCAGAAAGCACACGAAATAAAAGTAGGAAGATCCCAATCCCCTGGTGGAAAAAAGGAAAAGGATGACGGCCAGTGCGCAAAACAACAGGTAGGTAATTACTACTTTAAGGCGACTTCGCCACCATTGACTCATCAACCCTGAAAGCAGATCGCCCGCAGAAAGGCCTATATAGCAAAACATGATGGCTCTTCCGGTTTCTATTTTTTCCCCTATTTGCAATACGGGTTCAAAGTAACTTTCCGAAAGTGCGATGAGAACGCCTACCACATACCAAACCGGCAAACCCAAAAAAATACAATGCATGTATTTCATCATCCGACGGGGATGAACAAAAAGGGCAAAGAAATCTCCTTTTTTGACAGGCGATTTTTGCATTTCTCTGAACATTCCCGATTCGATGGTACCCACGCGCAAGAGCAAAAGAGCCAAGCCCATCAGCCCGCCGGTCCAGTAAGCCGTTTTCCAGGAGAAAAAATCACCCACAAGAGCGGCAAACACTGCACCCAATGCACCAAAGGTTACGATGATCATGGTACCGTACCCCCTTTTTTCTTTATCCATTATTTCTGAAACAAGGGTAATGCCAGCACCGAGTTCACCTGCTAGTCCTATTCCCGCCAAAAACCGCACTACTGCGTAGGATTCCGTGCTCCAGACATACGCGTTGGCGATATTGGCCAGCGAATACATCACGATGGAACCGAAAAGCACCTTTAACCGTCCTTTCGTATCACCCAAGATTCCCCATAAAATGCCTCCCACCAGCATCCCACCCATCTGCCAGTTGAACAGAAAAATTTCCCAGTCTTTCAGCTCATTTTCGGCGACTCCGATTGATAGCAGGCTTTCCTTCTTCACTACGTTGAACAGAATCAGATCGTAGATGTCTACGAAATAACCTAATGACGCCACTAGGATAAGCAATACTTTAGGGTCTTTTATGCGGAGTGCCATACTATGCGGAATGTGGTAATGCAAGTATAGGGTAAAAAAACGAAAGGCAGCAGGAGGATATCGGCACCTACGGAATGTCCATGCTGTAAAGATGCTTTTTCGCGAGTTGTTTTCAGGGAATGTTCAGGTGAATAAATCCCGGCCGGATTTTTTTGCTTTCAGGAACAGCATTTAAAAGGATTTGGCCAGGATCATTTATGAGCAAAAAAAAGCCGGATGACCCGGCTTTTTCTGAGAAAAGAACTAAACTATTTTTTTAAAGAGGCGGATAAATCCAGTTTAAAATCAATGTTATCATTGATAATTCTGTCACCGAGATCGGTGAAGAATTTTCCCGAATTGTATTTGATATCCCATTCTGTGCGGTCTATTGAGAAATCTGCCGCCACTTTTGCTGTTTCACCTTCTACGGTTACTTTGGCGGGGATGGTTATGTTTTTGGTAATGCCTTTAATGGTCAGGTTCCCCTTCACGTTGGTCATTCCCGCTTCGGCTGCTTTTTCGGATCCAGTAATTTCGAAAGAGCTCATAGGGAAATTTTCTACGGAGAAGAAATCATCGCTGGACATATGACCCAGGAAGTCAGCATTTTTCTTTGGATCGGTGATGTCGTCGCAACTGATTGATTTCATATCGATATCAAACTTTCCGGCTTTTACCTCAGAGCCGGCCAAATTTAAATTCCCTGAGGATAATTTAATTTTTCCGTTGTGACCTCCGCCGATTTTTTTGGTGGCTGTCCACCCCAAAGACGATTCTTCCGATGAAACTACGTATTCTTTTGCGGCAGAATCAGCCTGTGCAGCTGTTTTTTCCCCTTCGGTGTTGGAGGCTTTATTTCCGCATGAAGATAATAAGAGCATGAGGGTAGCTCCTCCCAAAACATTTACTAGTGTTTTTTTCATTTTGTGTGTTTATTTTTTGTTCCCCTAATAACAAAGGTTATGCCAATTAGTTCAAACTATCGGTTAAAAGTTTAGGGTCAAAACCCGTTTTTTAATTCCGTATTCTTGTAACTTAGCCAAAATTATCATGCCATGAAAAGAATAATGTTTCTGGTTTTTTCGTGTTTGTGGACTGCCGGTTTTTTACAAGCCCAGGCCGT
>JBIJBG010000145.1:0-5470 GCA_044345355.1 Flavobacteriales bacterium | reverse complement strand
CAGCGCGTCTGCCTCGGAAATTTTTGCAGGAGCCATACAAGATTACGGACGCGGTCTGGTAGTGGGTAATACCACCTACGGAAAAGGAACCGTTCAGAATTTGATGGACATTAACCGGTTACTGCCCAGAGAGTCTGCCAAACTCGGGCAATTGAAAATGACCATTGCCAAATTTTACCGGATTACGGGAAGCAGTACGCAGCACAAGGGTGTAGAGCCCGATATCCGATTCCCTGAAATGTACTCGGCGCAGGATTATGGCGAAAGTGCGGAAAAAACGGCTCTTCCCTGGGACAAAATTACGCGGGCCCAATACACTTCCATACGGAACCTTTCTTCCGAAATAGTTAGGCTTTCTGCCAACCATGAGGCCCGCATGAAAACCAGCGAGGATTATAAACTGCTGCTTGAAGATATTGATGAGTTTGCCAAACGCCGTAAAGAAAAAACCGTGGTTCTTAATGAGCAGCAGATGAAAGAGGAACGCGAGGCGGACAGAAAACGGGAATTGGATGATTACAACCGGCAGAGGGCACTGAAAGGATTGCCGCCGGTAGAAAAGCTGGAAGACCGGCCGAAAGAGGAGAAACCGTACGACTTTGTAAAAGAGGAATCTGCGCAGATTTTGGTTGATTTTATACGCGGTGGGTCTAAAGCCAGATAGGTTCCCTGAACTAAATATGTCTACTTTTGTTTTAAGATACTAAATGATATAATACACAGCAAAATGGCCTTTGAATTACCAAAACTCACGTATGATTATGCCGCTTTAGAGCCGCATGTGGATGCCCGTACCATGGAGATTCACCACACCAAACACCATCAGGCGTACGTTACCAACCTGAATAATGCCATAGCCGGCACGGAGGCCGAATCGCACAGCATTGAAGATATCTGCCGCAACATTTCCAAATTTTCCATGGCGGTAAGAAATAACGGAGGAGGACATTATAACCACACCTTATTTTGGACCGTAATGTCGCCCGAGGGGGGCGGCGAACCTACGGGAGCCCTTGGAGATGCCATAGCCAAGCATTTCGGATCGTTTGATGCTTTCAAAACCCAATTTGCACAAGCCGCCGCTACCCGTTTCGGGTCGGGCTGGGCCTGGCTTTGTGTTAAGGATGATAATTCGCTTTGCGTTTGCTCTACCCCAAATCAGGATAATCCGCTGATGGATATTTCCGAGTGCAAAGGCATGCCCATTTTGGGCATTGATGTGTGGGAACATGCCTATTACCTGCATTATCAAAATCGCCGTCCTGATTATGTTGCCGCCTTTTGGCATGTGATTAACTGGAACGAGGTAAGCAGCCGCTTTGAGGCTGCAACCAAATAGATACCATTTTCCGGATTTATTTATCAAGGGGCGAAAATTTTTCGCCCCTTTTTTTTGCAGTTATTTTTTGACTATATTAATGGCGAAAAAATGTCAAAAAAATTGTCATGGCTGTATTTGCATCCAATCTAAAATTTTTACGCAAGCGAAGAAGCCGCTCCCAGGATGAAAGCGCCGGGGCACTCGGTGTAAAACGCACTACATGGAGCGCTTATGAACAGGGCGTTTCAGAACCCGGTTTTGAAACACTGGTTAAGATTTCAGATTATTTTAAAATGCCGATTGACCTGCTCATCAAGGAAGACTTATCCAAGTATTCCGAAAGCAAAATCAGGGAATTGGAAATTGCCCGTGAAACAGACCTTACCGGGAGGCATCTGCGCGTAATTGTCACCACCATTGACCGGGAAGACGAGGAAGAAAACATTGAACTGATTCCCGTGAGAGCCAAGGCCGGATACACGGGCGGATACGCCGATCCGGATTACATAAAAGTACTGCCCACATTCAGGTTACCGTTCTTAAGCAGAGAGCGCAAATACCGGACGTTTCCCATTTCGGGCGACAGTATGCCGCCGGTAGGAGACGGATCCTGGGTTACCGGTGAATATTTGGAAAATTGGACCCAGGTGGTCAATGGGAAACCTTACATCGTTATCACCAAAAATGACGGAATCGTTTTTAAACTCGTATTTAATAACGTAGACCGGAACAATACATTTCTGTTATGTTCCACCAATCCTCATTATGAGCCTTATGAAGTCCCCGTTTCTGAGGTACTGGAAATATGGAAATTCGTGAATTTCATCAGTCAGGAACTGCCCGAACCCAACATCAACCCAAAGCAGCTTACCAACACCGTTCTATCTATGCAGCGGGAAATGAATGAATTGAAAAAAAGCATGAATTTAGTACAGAGTAAACTGTTTTAAAAAGGAGTGACATTTTTGACAACCTGGCCGGTCCCGTTTCGTTCAATTCGATACGGGACACTCCTTTTTTGAAGAATTCTTTTCTTTCTTAGCTACCTTTGCGTTCTCTTATTGTTTTTTCATGTCCAGATATACCGTTACCGCCGCACTACCTTACGCCAACGGCCCCGTGCATATCGGGCATTTGGCCGGGTGCTATCTGCCCGCTGATATTTATGTACGCTTTTTGCGCATGAACGGCCAGGATGTGCTCTTTGTCTGTGGCAGCGATGAACATGGCATACCGATTACCATTAAGGCCAAAAATGAGGGCAAAACTCCTGAAGAAGTGGTGGATATTTACCACAACCTCATGAAAAGCGCTTTTGTATCCTTCGGTGTTGATTTCGATATTTATTCACGTACCTCCTCGCCCATTCACAAGGAAACAGCATCCCAATTTTTTTTGAATCTGCTGGAAAAAGGGGAGTTGCAGGTAAAGAAAACGGAGGAGTTTTTTGATCCGGAAGCGGGAGAATTTTTGGCCGACAGGTATATCATGGGCACTTGCCCTTCTTGCGGTAATCCGGATGCTTACGGCGATCAGTGCGAAAAATGCGGTAAGTCACTCAGTCCTGAAGAATTAATTAATCCCGTTTCTAAATTATCGGGCTCTGTTCCCGTTAAAAAACCGACTAAACATTGGTATATTGACCTGGGTAAACATCAGGATGCCTGGCTAAAGGAGTGGATTCTTTCCAAAACGGATTGGAAATCGAACGTTCGCGGTCAATGCCTGAGTTGGCTCGGAGAGGGAGAAAACAAACTGAAACCGCGCGCCATCACCCGCGATTTAAAATGGGGCGTTCCCGTACCTGAGCAGGTAGAGGGTCACGAGGGCAAAATGCTGTATGTATGGTTTGATGCGCCCATCGGATATATTTCGGCTACGAAGGATTTTTTTCAATCCGGAATTCGCCGCGAATGGGTCAAGGGAAATTCCTGGGAAGATTATTGGGCCGAAGGACGATCCAACCTCGTTCATTTTATCGGCAAGGACAATATCGTCTTTCACTGCATTATTTTCCCTTCCATGCTGAAAGCTCACGGTGGACTTACTTTGCCTGTGCAGGTGCCGGCAAATGAGTTTTTGAATTTGGAAGGAAAGAAAATATCCACCTCCAGAAATTGGGCTGTCTGGCTGCATGAATATCTGCAGGATATGCCGGAGAGGAAGGATGAACTCCGCTATGTGCTCACGGCCAATATGCCCGAAACAAAGGACAACGATTTTATATGGAAATACGACGGAACGGACAATACTACGGACAGCTTTCAGGCGCGGGTAAATAATGAGTTGGTTAACAACCTCGGGAATTTTGTGAACCGGGTGTCTGTTTTGGTGCAAAAGTTTTACGGTGGTCAAATTCCTACCGTGAGAAATTCCTTCGGATCGGCCGAGGATGAATTGGTAATACAAACCGGGGAGTACATCAGTTCTGTCGCCTCAAAATTGGAGCGGTTCGAGTATCGTTCGGCGCTGCAGGATATCATGAAATTATCTTCTGCCGGAAATAAATACCTGCAGGTTTCGGAGCCCTGGAAAACGATTAAGGAGAATCCGGAAGCAGCTGCAGTTTCCCTCTATTGTGCAGCCTCCCTCTGCCGCGCACTGAGCTCCCTGCTTGCTCCTTTTTTGCCCGATACCTCTCGTAAAATAGCCTTTGCTTTCGGGTGCTCGTCGGAATATTTATCCTGGACTTTTTTAACCGATGGGCGTTATCTGGATGTAAGTGCGGCGGTGTCCTCCGTTGATCTTTTATTCCGCAAGGTGGAGGATACCGAAATGGATATGCAGTTGGCCAAATTAGCACAACCTTCTTCCTCTGCAAATGAGGCTTCTGCTTTGCCTGCAGAATTTTCCCCCGTTAAACAGGAAATACAGATTGATGATTTTTCCAAGGTGGATATCCGTGTAGGAAGAGTGCTGGATGTTCAGCGTGTTCCTAAAGCGGATAAGCTTTTACAACTCAGTATTGATTTGGGCTTCGAAAAGCGTACCGTGCTCAGCGGCATCGCCGAATATTTTACTCCCGAAGAAGTGAAGGGCCGTTTAATTTGTGTGGTAGCCAATCTGGCTCCACGGAAAATGCGTGGTATTGAATCTCAGGGAATGATTCTGATGGCTCAGGATGCTGATGGTAAACTTACCTTTGTCAGTCCCGAACCAGGTTCCGCACCAGGATCTTCTATTCGTTAATGGGATAGCTCTTTATTCTCCTGGTTATTTTTCCTCTACGCTCAGGCAGCCGTCTTCTATTTTAATTCGGGTACCTGTTTTCACAGAGACTTCAGGACATTTACTTGCCAAAAAAAGCAAAGACTCCATGGTTTCCATGACCACCACTTTTTTTGTGGAACTTTCAAACGTGTAGGCTGTTCTTTTCTCCCCTATGCGCATTTTAAACGTATAGGATTTATTGTCCTTATTTTCATACTCAAATTGAACTTGTGTTCTGCCATATCCGACAAATCCCAACAGAAGTCCGGCAATTAAAATCCATGGCTTCATCCGACTTAATTTTAAATAAATGTAGGTAATCTTACGTCAATGAAAAAGGGCCCGAAGGCCCTCTTTCTTTAATGGTGTGCTGACTGACTTTCTTTTTCTTTTTCGCTCAGCGGAACATGTTGAGGAATGAAATCTTCCTCTGCTCCGGGAATGCTGTAATCATAAGGCCAGCGATGAACCTCAGGAATTGCCCCGGGCCAGTTTCCATGAATATGTTCTACGGGGGTTGTCCACTCCAACGTAGTAGCCCTCCACGGATTTTGGGGGGCTTTAGGCCCTTTGAACATACTGTAAAAGAAGTTGTACAGGAAAATCAATTGTGCTGATCCTCCGATGATGACAAACATGGTGATGACCACATTGATATCCTGCAGTGAATCGAACATGGGGAACGCCGTATTGCTGTAGTATCTTCTCGGTACGCCCGCCAGACCCAGGTAGTGCATAGGCCAGAATACGCCGTATGCGGAAATGATGGTTAGCCAAAAGTGAACATAACCGAGTTTATTGTTCATCATTCTTCCGTAAAGTTTTGGGAACCAATGGTAAACACCTGCGATAATTCCGAACAATGCAGAGATTCCCATAACCAGGTGGAAGTGAGCTACCACGAAATACGTGTTATGCACGTTGATGTCTAACGCAGAG
>JBIJBG010000144.1:0-5475 GCA_044345355.1 Flavobacteriales bacterium | reverse complement strand
GGCCCGTTTTACTTCGGAATCAATTTCGGCATCAGGGCCTTTAAAGGCCCATGTGCTCAGGTTTTTGGCCGCTCCGAATCCGCCGGGAATAATCATTCCGTCAAATTCGGCTGCCTTGTAATCGTTTAGCGGTTTAGCTTGTCCCCGCGCAATCCGCGCCGATTCAATCAGGACATTTCGGGTTTCCGGCATTTCATTTCCCGTAAGATGATTGATGACATGGTATTGATTTTTATCGGGTGCAAACACCTGATAGGTCGCTCCATGCTCGTTCAATGAAAGAAGCGTAAGAACTGCTTCATGTATTTCTGAACCGTCGTAAACACCGCATCCGGAAAGCAGTACCGCTATTTTTTTCATCCTTTACCTTATTGTTTTTGTGTTTAACATTCTTTAAAATCGCAATTTTTGTCAAAGTCAATCTGAACGGTGTAATGGCCCACTTTAAATTCCCGCAATATGTTGCACGCCTCATTTTGTATGACTTGCCATGATGAGACATCAGTTTTTTCCCGGGGCTTCAGATGCACCGTGAGTACATCCTTATTTCCGTCTAAGGTCCAGTAGTGCAGATCATGCACATTTTCTACTCCGGGAATCTGCTGTAGTCTGCATTGCAGTTTTTCCATTTTTTCCGGGTCCGGGATGGCCTGCAGCAAGATGGACGAAGTTTCGCGTAATCCCCGGAACGCATTATACAAAATAAACAAGGCAATTAATATGGATAAAAGAGGGTCTATGATATACCAATCCGTAAAATAGATAATGATGCTTCCCACTAAAACGGCAGCCCAACCCAGCGTGTCTTCCAAAAGGTGCAGCATGACTACATGCCGGTTGTGCGAGTGGTGGGCATGATGATGATGTCCCGCGTGAAGTTTCCAAACGGCAAGTCCGTTGAAAAGAATGCCTACGACGGCTATGGCCGACATTATCGGCGTATTGACCGGTTCGGGTTTCAGCAAAGCCGGTATGGCATGACTCAGCATGATTACAGATCCCGAAATTAAAATGAGTCCGTTAATGAATGCAGCCATGGGCGAATAGCGTCCATATCCGTAAGAGTATGTTTTGTCCCGCCCTTTGCGGCTTTTCTTTTCAAAAAAGAGTGCGCCGCCTATGGCCAATGTGTCTCCGAGGTCATGCACGGCATCGGTAATTATGGCGATGGAACCCGAAAAGAAACCGCCGGCAAATTCAATGAGCGTAAAAATCAAATTCAGCACAAAGGCTGTTTTCAGATCTTTTTCATGGCGGTGTTCATGATGTTGGTGTTCATGAACGGAATGGTGCGGATGATGTAAATGGCTCATGTGCGGGGCTAATTTCGTACTTTTCGGACGTAATGCCATGCAAGAAATGAAGAAAAACAGGAAACAGGTGTTGATAACGGGTACAGGACGCGGACTGGGAGCCGCACTGTGTCGGGTATTGCTGAGTCGTGAAAACACTTCGATTTACGGTATTTCCCGTGGAGAGAATCCCTTTGAGGGCAATCCGGGGTACACCCATATTCAGCTTGATCTTTCTGATCCGGCATTGAATTATGATGATCTGGCGAATCACTTGTCCTCAGCCCCGCCGGATGTCGTCATAAATAACGCAGCCTTGCTGTTAAATAAGCCTTTCGGCAGCTATACCCTGCATGATCTGAACACCCAGTTTCATTTAAATGTTTTTGCTCCCTTTTTGTTTTTACAGGCAATCGCACCAATTCTAAAAGAGGGAAGCCATGTGGTCAATATCGGCAGTATGGGCGGTTTTCAGGGCAGTGCCAAATTTCCTGGGCTATCTGCTTACAGCGCGAGCAAAGGGGCCTTGTCCGTTTTGACGGAATGTTTGGCTGAAGAATGGAAATCCCGGGGCATTCGTGTGAATTGTCTGGCTTTGGGTTCGGTGAACACGGAGATGCTTTCCGAGGCATTTCCCGGCTACCGGGCACCTCTAGATCCTGAAGAAATGGCCGGATTTGTGGCTGACTTTGCTCTCGGCGGCCATCAATTTTTCAGTGGAAAAATATTGCCCGTTTCGATCTCGGTACCTTAAAAGTCAGATTAATTCTGTGGGAGCTGGGATTGTCTGATTGTTGGGTTGCTTAGTTGTTTGACAGTTCGGTTGTATCGACCCGAGCGAAGCTCATTGCAGAAGGCCGTCCTTAATTTTTGTTCCTTCATCCTTGCTATGGTAATGGTTTTCTGTTATCAGGCAGAAGGCAGGAGCGTGAGAGTGAGAGCGGAGAGTGGAAGTGGGAATGAAAGTGGGAAATCTACAATGCAGGGGCCCAGGTTCTACGCCTGTTCAGCTTTAGATCTTGCAGCAGGCTGGACTTTGCACGGATGGTGAATACATATTGTGCAATGGTGCCGAATGGAACCCAGTTGAAATCCATCTGCCAGCAATGTAAATTTCGGCTTATTCCAATGTTCGTAAGCGTGGGCTTCAGGTTGATAAAATCAAATCCGGACGAGAAATCAATTTTCCAATTGCGCGTGATGGATATGTCGCCGCGAAGCTGTATGTTGTTGATGATGTTTCGCTCATTCAGCGGATTTATATAAGAGAAATTGTAGGACAGGGAAAGATTATAGGGGATATTAAAATCCAGAAAATCTCCCGGATTCATTTGTACCATCTGCTGCTCTTCGGGTGTGGTAAGGTTTTGGTTTACTGATTTTTTTTCACGCGGTTTACCCACCAGGTTGCAGGTGATGTTCAAATTCATCTCAGTAAGGCGAAGCAATTTCCCATTCTCCTTTAGTTGAAATGTATTGATGCGTGTGCCTCGTCCCAGAGAATCAAGCCGGAGCGCATACGGATCGAGCCTGGAGCTGAAAACAATGCTGACCCGGTTTTCCCAAAATGAGTTTCGAAACTGCAGGGAAAAGGGTTGCAGATTCAGTGAATCGGCTATCAGGTTGTAAGCCCCCGAAATATTGAAGAAATCAAAAATCTTAATTTTCTTTTCACCGGTTAGTGTGTCCTTCGCCGAGGCTACTTTCATTTCAAGATTGTTGTTCAGCGAGAATCCGATTAATCCTGCGGGTCCCCGAGTCGGTCCGCCATAGAGTGAAACATCGGCAGGCCGGTAGCTTCCCAGCGCACCGTTCGATTGAAAATAGCCGAATACGCGGCGGTCAAAATCAGGATTGTAATTAAAGAAAATGCTCGGTGTGAAAACGTGGCGGATGGCTTTAATTTTTCCTTTTTTGAAAGTGAAAAATCCAAAAATGTTTGTACTCAGATCGGCCCGAACATCCCATTCCCGATCTGTAAAAAATCCGCGTAGGGTGTCCGTGACGGTCTGCTGTGCGGAATTGTCCCAGCGTTTTTCCAGGCTGTTGAATCGCCAATATTCTACGTAATTCAGTGCAGGGTTAAAGTTGATGTATTTAAACAGTTTGAAGCTGTTATTAGCCTGGAAGGAATGTTTTAATCCGTTGGTGATTCTGCCCCGGAACAGGTTGGTTATATCTTTGCCGAACGTGGTATCGGTGGTGATGATTCTGTTTCCGAAATCCGTGCGGTGTGTGATGCCTATGCCTTCCCAGATTTGCTGCCACCATTTGGCGGGAGCGGTTCGTTTTCGGTTTTTGAAGGGGAAAAAACGGTTGGTGGTCCAGATGATTTCGGGTAAGGTCAGGTTCACCCGATGGGTAACCGTGTTTTGCTCATGGCGCAGGTTTACCGATAGGTTAAATGGAGTTTTCGGGATGGAGTAGGCAAGGGAGATATTGGATTGAAAGGTGTTTTGAACAAATTGGTTTATATCGGCCTGGTTGAATTTATTGAATCCGTTGGTTACAATATTCACGTCTGATTTGAAGCTGAGTCCGGGAAGCCATTTGGGGTCCTGCTGGTGCTGCCAATTGATGCGCCATTCGTTCTGCCGGCGGTAGTCGGGAAGTTTAGGGTCGGTTCCGAAAACGGAATTGGCATAGTTGATGGCAAGCCCGCCGGATACTTTATATCGAACCTTATAATTAGACCGCAGGCCTATCCCGAAACTCCCGTTGGTAAAAACACTTCCCGTTAAAGCCATGTCCACTTTGGGAGAGGCTGCCCAGTAAAAACCGCCTTCGCGCAAAAAAAAACCGAACGCCGGCTGAAAACCATATTGCGGAAACAGGATGCCCGATTTCTTTTGGGTGTTGGTGGGAAAATAACCGAAAGGGAGAAACAACGGAGTGGGCACTTTTTCCACCACCAGATTGGCAGGTCCGGTCACGATTTTATCGTTTGGAATGACCTTGATTTTTCGGGCACTGATATGAAAGTGCGGATCTTCCAGATTGCAGGTGGTATATTTTCCGCCCTTTACATAAATCACCTGCACGGTATCTTTTTTGAGGACCTGATTGGTATATTTTACCCGTTCACCATGCAGATACCCCTCTCCTTCTTGAGTAATTACTGATTTTACCAACCCTTTTTTGGTTACAAAATTGTAACTGAGTTCTTCGGAGGTAAATGTTTTGTCTTTGTCCGTAAAAACCGGTTTGCCCGTCCACGTAGCGTCCAGTGAATCATAAAGCCCTCTGGCGGTGAGTGTTTTTTTCTCTAAATCAATTTCAATGTAATGGGCCTTCAGGTTGATGGTGGTGTAGGTAATTTCTGCCTGTCCGTATAAATAAATCCTTTTTTTTACGGCCGAGAGAATGATGGAATCCTTTGCCGAATAATTGACAAGACTTTCGAGGAATTTCTTTTTTCGCGGGGTGATTCCCGCCTTTTGCAGTGAGTCAGGAGAGAGGATAAGCGATTTTTCGGAACTGCTGTCGGCATTCACTTTTTGCGGCTGCAACTGAGCGCTGACAGGTTGCATATTCAGAGTTATCAAAAATAACATGCTGAAAAATGCGTTATACCGATTCATCGCGACCTTTAGGTTTACCACTACTTTTGAAGTATGAACGAGCGCGTCAAAACTACACATAAACCATGGAACAGCCCTTCTGTTTTGGGCAGATCGGTTCTTGTTCTGTTTTTCATTCTTTGCGCAAAGCTTGATGCAGGGGCCTATTTAAACGGCATCTGGCGTTCTTTATTGCCGCTAAAAGACAAAGTAAAAACGGTGTGTATCGATCCGGGTCACGGTGGGCATGATTCCGGCTGTCAGGGGGCTTCGGTTTATGAAAAGAACATCGCTTTGGCCATATCCTTGAATTTGGGTAATTTCATAGAAACGCATCTCCCCGACGTGAAGGTGGTTTATACCCGGAAAACGGACGTGTTTGTTGAGCTTCATCGTCGTGCTGAAATAGCCAATCAGGCCAATGCCGATCTGTTTATCTGTATTCATTGTAATGCCGGTCCTCAGGAGGCCAACGGCTCAGAAACTTTTGTGCTGGGTCTTCATAAATCAGAGGCTAACCTTGCCGTAGCGAAACGGGAAAATGAGGCCGTTCTCTTGGAGCCTGATTATAAACAGCACTACGAGGGTTTTGACATCCACTCTCCTGAAGGAAATATTATCTT
>JBIJBG010000025.1:0-18356 GCA_044345355.1 Flavobacteriales bacterium | reverse complement strand
GTGATGGCCTCTTTCGGCAGTTTCATCGTAAATGCCAATGCACCATTTGTTCGGTTAAATAAATACACCATTTTCTTCTGATAATTCAATAGGGCATATTCGGCTCCTTCCACGCCTGTATAACCTATCGATGTTGAATTAATACTCGCTTTAGGCTCAGGCAATTTTAAAATGACCTCACCTTCTTCTTTTCCTGATTCCGGGTTGATGAATTTCACCCTACCCGCTTCATAATCAAACCAAACGTATTTGTTATTCCGAATATCCATTACCATGTTTGCCTGACTGTTTTGAATCGGTAATTCATAAAGTTCAATCATCGGTTCGTCCGTGTCATCCAGCCGCCCGTCATTTTGATATAAATAGGTGGCGACATCCCGGTAATCATACGTGTTTCCTTCCATTAAAGAGTAGGTGGGATTATGCCAAAAACCGCGTAAGTCCATCCGTGTTGTAATAGTTTGAATATGGGTACCGTCCGCAGTAAAAACATCTATCGGGAAATCGGTATTTCCGGCAATCACACTGTAGTAGGTGGCCAGTGCGGCTCCGTTGGTTCCTTCGGTTGATTTGAGCCGGAGTGTAAGACCTGCCACAGGTTTTTTATTCAGACTTTTTACTGTGGTCTGCGAAAAACCGATACTGCATAAAAGCCAAATGCAACAAGAGATAAGGGTATGTTTCACGAGGAAATGATTTATACAAACCTACGTATTTTTAAGGGTTTTATGAGTAGTAAGAAATGTGAACAAAAAGCCTTCCATAGGAGGGCATTAGGCAAAAATGGGTAGTTTATTACGCCCCTATTAAATTGCCGTAGGCCGCAGCATCAGGCAGACCATAAAGGCCTGCCTCGTGTTCATCCTCCATCCATTATTTTTTAAAAGAATTAACTCTTTTTTTTCAATCCTGTTCTGGTAATGTGGCAATAAAACTACCGGTATTTAATATACGATCACGGTTAAGCTGAATTTCATCCAATCGAATGTTGCCGATTACGTAGCAGAATTTTTCTGATGAAAATGTCTCTTCAATATTGTTAAATCGAAAATCCTTTATGAGAGATGCATTCGAAACTCTCAGGTATACTTTAATTTCTGCATTGTCCTTGAAATTATCCACTGGCCGGCTCAACTTTTTATATTCGTATTTATAGTTAAATGCATTGGCACTAATATCAGACAATACGGCAGAACCTGTAGGGTGGCCTCCTGCCCCTTTACCATAAAACAATTGTTTTTGTGAAAAAGAAGCTTGGACCGTTACTGCATTATATTCAAATTCAACGTTATAAAGGTAATTCTCTTTGCTTATAAATGAAGGTAAAACGTATGCAGTTATGGAATTTTCATCGGTCATATAAACCTTGGGGGTAAGCTTTAATTTCCATCCTTTTTCACGAGCAAACTTTAGGTCATACGTGCTTAGTGTTTCAATTCCGATATTCAATATTCGAGAAGGAGGAATAATCTTTCCGAAGGCATGTGCTATAAGAATAATGAGTTTGTACTTAGGGTCAAACCCACCCACATCAAGAGATGGATCTGTTTCTGCAAATCCCATTTCCTGCGCTAATTTCAATGCATCCTCATAGCTTAGGTTTTTTTGACTGATCTGTGTAAGAATAAAATTAGAAGAACCATTGAATATACCTGAAACAGATTTAAGGTGTTCATTGCCGTAATATTCCTCTAAAGTACGTATGATGGGGATGCTTCCGCAACTTGATGCCTCATAAAGAAGTGAGGTGCCATTTTTTTGTTGCAGAGCGATTAGTTCCTGCAAGTTTTCAGCAACCATTTTTTTATTTGCCGTTACCACATTTTTACCTGACTCTAAAGCCTGCTTTACTATATCAAACGCAGCATTTGCATCATCTATCAACTCCACAATTAAGTTGATTTCAGAATTTCCCAATAAATCACCCTTTTCATAAGTAAACATGTCAGGTGGAAGAGGTCGTTTTTTATCTGCGTTTTTTACACCTATTTTTAAAATCTCGGCATTTATACCAAGACTTCCTTTCAAGACTTCATAAAGTCCTTGTCCTACACAACCAAAGCCGAATAATCCGATGTTTAATTTTTGCATATATTTATTTATAATGGAATCATATTTTCTTTAAACAGCAATTCCTTTATTTTTTCTGTTTCTAATAAAAAGCCATCATGACCATAAATTGAATCTATGATGTACCACCGGGCATCTGAAATGCCTTGAGCCAAAAGTTCTTGCTCTTCAGGCGGAAACAGCAAATCGCTTCGAATGGAAATGATGATTGATTTAGCCCTTATTCTCGCCAATGCCTTTTGGATTGAGTGGCGCCCTCTTCCTGCATGATGGCTGTCCATCGCCTTGCTCAAATAATAATACGAGTAGGCATTAAATCGCTTTACTAATTTTTCACCCTGATATTGCTGGTAGGATGCCGCCTTATATCCTTCTGTTTTTTCTGTATCGCCCTCTGTTTGAGCCTGCATGTAGGCAGTGTAATTTCTGTAGGATAACAGAGCTATGCTTCGTGCTGCCTTTAACCCATTTTTCCCTCCATCCAAGCTGCCGGGCCTAAAAGTAGCATCAGCCTCCAGAGCCATTCGCTGACTTTCATTTAATGCTATTCCCCAAGGGGAATGGAATGCATTGGTGGCAATTAATGACAACTTCCTGATTCTTTCAGGCTGCATGATTGCCCATTCGAGTGCTTGCTGCCCGCCCATAGATCCGCCTAAGAGCAATTCAATTTGCTCAATTCCCAAATAATCTGCCAGTCTTAAATGTAAATTTACCATATCTCTAATGGTGATGGTAGGAAATTCAAAGTAAAATGGCTTGCCCGTCTGTGGATTTAAACTCAGCGGATGTGTAGTACCGTAGCAGGATCCCAAAATATTGGCACATACAATAAAGTGATCTTTGGAATTTATTGGACAATCTTCTCCGACCAGGCCATTCCACCAAGTCATTGGATCTGAGCTCGCCGTAAGTGCGTGACAAATCCATACCACGTTAGAACGGGAAGCATTTATTTTTCCATAGGTGTGAAATGTTACCGATACTTCAGAAAATGTAAAACCTTGCTCCGTTCGGAAATCGAAAAATGATAAAAGCTGTTTCATTGGGATTAAAAGTGAGGAGTGGTCTACCTTGAAAGTATTGACCACTCCTCCAATAGAAATTAAACGGCAGCTGTTTTATTTTCTGTTATAATAGAAAATGCTTGCTCAAAATCAGATTTTATATCATCAATATGCTCAATTCCTACTGATACCCGCAATAAATTGGGTGTTACTCCTGCCTTTATTTGTGCATCAATACTCAGCTGCTGATGTGTGGTAGCAGACGGTTGTATAATCAGTGTTTTCGCATCTCCCACATTGGCTAAATGGCTGGTGAGTTTCAAGTTGTCCACAAAGCGGGTGGCATCCTCCTTATCTCCTTTAACTTCAAATGAAAGTACACCGCCAAATCCGTTTTTCAGGTATTTTTTGGCCAATGTGTGGTATGGGCTGCTCTCCAGTCCGGGGTAGTTTACTTTCTCCACTTTGGTGTGTTTTTCCAGCCAACGAGCCAATTCCAAAGTGTTTTCTACGTGTCGCTGTACGCGAAGAGAGAGTGTTTCAAGTCCCTGCAGCAAAAGGAAAGAGTTAAACGGACTAAGTGCAGGGCCGAAATCACGCAGACCTTCTACTCTTGCTCTTATTATGAACGCAATGTTGCCGAAAGGTCCGTCCGTGCCGAATACTTCCCAAAAATTCAGTCCATGATATCCTTCAGAGGGCTCGGTGAATTGCGGAAACTTTCCGTTTCCCCAGTTAAAATTTCCTCCGTCCACAATTACCCCACCTATTGATGTCCCATGCCCTCCGATCCATTTGGTGGCCGAGGCAGTTACGATATTTGCTCCATGTTCGATCGGCCGAAATAGATAACCGGCTGCACCAAATGTATTATCTACAACTAATGGAATATCGTATTGCCGGGCCAGTGCGGCAATGGAGTCAAAATCCGGAATATTGAATCCGGGGTTCCCTATTGTCTCAAGATATATGGCCTTGGTCTTATTGTCAATTAATTTCTCAAAGGCATCCGCTGTATCACCTTCTGCAAAGCGCGCTTCTATTCCTAATCGTTTAAATGCAACCTTAAATTGGTTGTATGTTCCCCCATAGAGAAAAGAGGTACTCACAAAATTATCCCCCGACTGTAATATGTTGTTGAGTGCAATAAATTGTGCCGCTTGTCCAGAACTTACCGCTAATGCTGCTGATCCACCCTCCAGAGCTGCAATCCGCTTTTCAAATACATCAGTGGTAGGGTTCATAATACGACTGTAAATGTTACCAAATTCCTGTAATGCAAACAAACGTGCACCATGGTCTGCATTTTTAAATTGGTAAGACGTGGTTTGATAAATGGGTACCGCCCTTGACCCAGTTACAGGATCTGCTTCTTGACCTGCATGCAACTGTAAAGTTTCAAAATGGAATGTTTGATTGTTCATTTTTTGTTTTTTTAAATTAAACGTATTGATAAAGAGCACTTTATAGTGCCTTATGATTAATCAGAATAGCGCAGACCTAAGGCGCCTTTAGGCCTGCCGAAACCTGGAAAATCCGTAATAAAAAGATCCGAGGGAAAAACTAGCAACAACAACAACAACACATATAGGATGTGTTATTGACTAAATCAATTTTTATGGTCTGAGAGACCTTAAAATTCTTTGTTTTGTTGATGCTTTTTGTTTTCATCTTGTTAAAATTTATTTTCCCATTAACGGGACAGGATTTGGCACCGATTTTCCAATTCTGAATAATCAGAACTTAAAGTTGGTTGCCAGCGGATCATCGAGCCTGTTCTCTCACCTCATTCTTAATAAATTCTACAGAACGGCACAAAAGTAGTGCAAAAGAAATACAAACCAAATTAACAGGTTTGCTTTTTATCTAATGCATGTGTTTTTCCAAGCAACCATTTCATTTTCACTATAAAAAATTGCGTTTATGTCAAGTTTACCTTATTCCATTCTTGTAGCCATAAAAAAAGCCTTCCATAGGAAGGCTTTTGCATAGGAAAAATTCGAAAAAAAATTAAGCTCCTATTAAATTGCCGTAAGCGGCAGCATCTAACAGACCATCCATATCTGATTCATTGGTGATTTTAATTTTAATCATCCATCCGTCTCCGTAAGGATCGGTATTGACCACTTCGGGATTATCATTCAATTTGGGATTTACCTCCAGCACGGTACCGGCAAGGGGCATAAACAAATCCGAAACGGTTTTTACCGCTTCCACACTGCCGAATACATCATGAGCCGCCAAGGTTTCGCCCTCAGTTTCAATCTCTACGAAAACGATGTCGCCCAATTCGCCCTGGGCAAAATCGGTAATGCCCACATAGGCCGTATCACCTTCACGGCGCACCCATTCATGGTCTTTGGAATACTTTAAATCTTGGGGAATATTCATATCTTATTTTGCATTTTAGAATCGCAAACCTACAGGAAATTTAACACAATTCATAACCTGTTGTTAAATCATCAGGGAGCCAGGGTAAAGCGCAGACTGATACCCGCGTTGGTATTTCTTGTTTTAAACTGATTCGCCACAAACGGATTGTTTCGCAGATGATCAAAAAACAAGCGGATATTGATGGTTTTGCTCAGGGCATAGTCCACAAAAAATTTAATGGTGATGTTCTGCTGTCCGGCGGTTACCTGTTCCTGCACCGTGGTTTGTGTGGCATCGGGCACCCTGCGTACAATGGTCTTATTGTTTCTTACGCCGATATCCAGGCGGATGTTTAAATCGTTTTCCAGGCGCTTACCGGCCACGATAATGGGCAGCCGCAGCTTTTCAATTTTATATCCCGCCCCGAAAACATATTCCATCGTGCTGTTTTCGGTAAGCTGGTTATTCTGGAAGTTCATACCCAGATTTCGGTTTTTCTTCACTTCAAATTTCGTCGTGAGGCTGTTTTTCCACGTCATGTCAAAATTAATCAACGGGCTGAAGGCCTCTATGATGCTTACGTTTTGCAGTATGTACCGAGAAACGAAATTTTGGTTGGTATCCAATACGTCGGTAAAGCCCGGAGCCAGATCGTTTTCTTTGTAGAGCTGGTTATTCATAAAACCGGTGATACTGTACGTGCTCCGGTAGGCATGGGAAAGCACGAAATTGCGGAGCAGTTTTTTGAAAATACCGATGTTGCGCAATCCGTCGTACGTGACGTTCCAGTTAATCGCCGGTATGGTCGGAAACAGGTCGGTGCTCATATCCGTAGGGTTGCGACCTGAATAGGCTGCAAGGAAAGAGTACATCAACACGTCCTGCTGATTTCGGTTATAGCCAAACCGGTAACCGGGATCGTTTGTAGAAAGTCCCTGATTTCCCCCCGCGAGGGAGTAGGGGTTTTCACCGCCAAGCCTTTGCGAAAGTTGTTTTCTATATTCCAACATTCTTTGGAAAAGCGGTGAACTCGGGTCTTTTCCTATGGGATCGGCAAAGGCCGTACCGATACTCATGAAAGAAATGGAAAAGTTGCCGTTTTCCAGTGTGCTGAGCTCCCGGAAATCGTTGGCGCCTTCATCAAAACGGAATAACGATTGGGATCCGAAGGTGAACTGCCTTTGCGCGCTCAGCTGTATGCGCAGGCTTTTGATTGGTTCTACCGTGGCCGAGATGTTCAGGTTGGACGTGCGCGATTTCAAAAAGAATGCATTCAGGGTGGTGTCGCGGGTAAGCCAATTGTTGTCTGCGGCCCTGCGGGCCAGGTTGGTGCCGTTGAACTGCTCTCCGAAAACAAACCCGAATCCCGGAGATCCCGTACTGAAATCCTGCCCCAACATGTTGGAATTATTGATGTATCCGGGAAGTGTGGTCCCCTCTGAACGGGTGTACGTTACCGATACGTTTTTCACTCCGGTGAGGATGCGTGCAAAAAACCGGCCCAGCTCTTTGCCTACATTAATTTCTTTTTTCTCCAGCTTGCCTTCCACCTGTACCTTGGCCTTCTTGGCATCCCGCGAAGGCGTAAATTTCACGCGGTTTTTGTCGAATACCTCTACTTTTCCTTTTACTTCTTTCCCTTCCTCGTCAAACACTTTCACCGTCACTTTTTCCGTTTTAAGCTTGTGCTTGATCATTTTCGGTCTGTCCTTCCTGAAGTAATACCCTTCGTCTTCAAAATTAACCACCTTCACCTTGGGCTCCTCCGGCTTTTTGTCCTCTTTTTTCTTGTTGTTGTCAGTGGGCTCTTCGCCTGCTTTTTTGGGTTTTGCCGTGGATTTTGCGGAGGATGGACTGTTCAGGCTTTTCAGGTAGGGAACTTTGTTGTAGAGCGAGGTAAAATTTAACTGTCCTTGGATGTTGATGTTCTGCGAGTTGGAAATCGTATTTCCCCAGGGTTTTTCCAATGCGCCTGTATTGGGGTTGAGTAACAGCTGCCCACTCTGAAAGTCGAAGGAGGCGGCATAGCCGATATTGGCCGTCATCCAGTCCGTAAGCGGAAATTTGCTGAAAGGCACGTTATAGGCCACGTTCAGGTTTTGGGTATAATGCACCGTGCGGCCTCCGCGACCCAGATTCCGGTTCAGGGAGTCACGCTTCGTCTGTGTATCTATTTTTCCTTCGGGTTCGTCTACCCTTCCGTTTTGCACGGCATTAAAGGTGATGTTGAAGGACTTGAACGGGGAATACGCAAAATTGTAGGTTCTGTTCCAGGTGTAGTTTTTGCGGAAGGTAGGTTCAATCAGCAACTCATACTCGGTGTTGTTTCTGAATTTCATTTCATTGAATTCCCTGAACAGATCGGTGCGGAAGGTGAACTGTTTGGGCAGCGGGGTGAAGTTGAAATCCTTCATCCACTTCAGCCATTTGGATTTCATGCCTTTCACTTTGGAGAAAGGTTCCCAGTATTTCATGGTGGGCGCGTAGCTGTAACCGAGCGACGCTTTATGGCTGAAGGTGTTGTTGTATTCAAACTGGCTTCCTGAAATGCGCTGATCCTGATAGGCATAAGTCAGATCCAGATTTTCGATATCCCACGGCATCGGCTTCCGTTTACTGTTGGTGCGGTTTTTACGCACATTGGTGAGGTTTATGGCGCGCCGCTGCATCACTTCGTTGGATACGCTTCTGAGGCTGTCTCTGCGTTCCTTGCTGCCCAAATCATTCAGTGCATCGCGCATGCGCACGTCGGGATCTACCGGATTAAATTGGGGCCGTGCAATGCTGAAGTTATATCCCACAAAAAGCGGAATGGAAAGCCCCCATTTCTGCGGGGTAAATTTGGCCATTTCTAAGTTGGTGGAAACATCCAGCATGGTGGTGTTGTTCCTGGCTCTGTTCAGCGGCCGTTTATCAATGGATCCGAAGCCGAACGTTTCGTGACTTGCCGCCACGTTGAAGGTTCCCAAATCGGCTAATTGTGTTTGCATGCGCAGGTTGGCTGCCCAGCCTCCTTTCTCAAAATAATCGCTGACGCGCAGTTCGTTTACCCAAACCTGCACACAGGCCGGCTGCCCGTCATCATTTTCGTTGAACGGATTCAGGGTGCGGAACGGATTGCGCACCCCGATTAAAATCGTTTTTACGTCGCGGAGGTTGGGGTTTCCTTTTACCGTAATCCGGTGTCCGTTGCCCAATATTTTGGAGAAAATTTCATTGAACGAAATTTCCGCCTGGTTTCGTTCCCGTTTCACTTCCGGAAGATCCTGCAGCGGAATCTGCATTTTGTTGTTCAGCGGCCAGATATTATCTACTGCCTGCTGGTCGGTAGCTCCCGTGAGTTTGGAGAACTCTACCGGAATTTCATACTCGTAATAATTGTCCGAAGGATCCGTACCGATACGCACAAATACGCTGATGTCTCCGTCTTGTAGGGTTTGCAGCTTGTCTTCTGCATGTATGAACATCTCCAGATTTTTGTAGGCGCGTAAATCGAGGTTGGCTGTTTTGAAAACCGCTTTGGCCACGCCGTCAGGAAGGTTGCATATGTCCAGCGCCAGCGATTGTTCGTTGAGCTGCTGCAAGGCCGGGTTTGCCGGGTCTATTTCCTGCGTTATGCCTTGGGGCAACTTGTAGTTGAAGGGTTGTTTTTGCGAGTTTTCGTAAATGTTTACCGTAAACACATTGAAAGAGGGTTCCGGATTGATGGGCGGGAAGGGAACGGGATCCAGCAGGTCGGCCTGAAACCTCCTCCAATCGGCGCGCACCAATTCAAATCGCGCGAAACGCAGGTAAACGTCATCGGGAAATCCTTGTGCCACCAAGCGAATGAATCGGATGGAACGCCAGTCGCTGATGTTACCAAATGCTTCGCGGTCATTGGATCGCACGGGCACCCGGAATTGATACCAGGTTACCTGTTTGGTCTGCCCGTTGGGAACCGATACGTTTACCCGAATGGAATCGGTAATGTAATTGTTGCCCAACTGAAAATCGTTTTTCCGGATACTCACTTTGTATTGGAAGTAACTTTCGGATTGGTTCAGCGTGTTGTCGTTATTGATGTCCTCGCTGTTGGGGAATTGGGAATTGGCTGCGGCAATGTCGGCTTCGGGCGAATTTCCCTCGGGAAGCTGGAATTTTTTATACCGCTCATGAATGTAAGATCCGGGCACGGGAGTACTGCCTGTATTGGTGTACATGCCGCCGATGAAAGGCCTGAAGTTATCTGCCGAAGGATCGGCCAAAATGGCCGTAACGGCATCCGGACTTAGTGTTGCGGGCAGATTGTTCAGCAGGGCCGAAAAGTGATCCTGCTCCTTTTTTAACAGAGGGTCGTTTAAATTGGGGTCGCTGGTCAGTCCGTCGTATCCGATATCCTGAAAAGGCCGTTCATCTGTTCCGTTGGAAAATGCCTGGTTGATGACCTGCTCTCCGGGCACTCTTCCCCAAACAGTTTCATTTGCCGTCAGGTTATTGGTCGGCGTGGGCATGCCGTTTTCAAAGTAGAATTTTCCGTCTTGCAATACGTCTTCGGTCATATTTCCGATCTGAATCAACAGGTCGCCACCGCCGTCAGGCAGTCGGTTTGCGTTTGTGGCCGTGTTGTCGCCCGTTTCCCAGACTTTCAGCTGATCGAGGTCTTTGTCGAACGGATCCATCAGCCAAAACTCGATGTAGTCGATGTTGGCTCCGTCCCAATCGGTGGTTTCCGTGCGCCGCATGATACTGCCCCAGCTTTTGCGCGGATCGGCAATTTTTCCGTCGGTATTGAGGGAGCCAAAATCAAAGTTGTAAGGCCCTCTTTCGGCGGGGAAGAATCCCACGTCAAATACGTTGATGTTGGGTTGTTGGCCCGGAGGCAGATTCAGGTTGGGAAAAACTTCCACCTGACGTACTTCGCGTATATAATGGTTCGACCGTGAATTTTTATCGCTGAATATGGGCTCCGGAGTGGCTCCTGCATTTTGCCTGAAGAAAATCGGATCCATGTTGTACCAGGTCATGAGCGATCTTCCGTATCCGGAACGCAAATCATTAAACCGCTCGGCGTGCGGGAAGCGGTCGGTTTGCCGGTGTGGGGCGGTTCCCAGCCGCCACTGGCTGAATATTTGGTAATTGATGACCGATTCGGCCCCCTCAAAATCGTCCACCTGCGAAATCCCCTCTTTTCCGATAACCCGGTTGTGTCCCGGAATCAAATGGGCAAACTCCCCGAACAAAGTTACTCTGGAAGGCGCTTTGGTACTGATGCCTGGGATACGGTCAATTAATCGCGTGAGCCAGGGAAGCTCCTTGTTGTAGCTGAAATCAAATCCCCAGATGGTGTTGTTGATGGGTTCTTCACCGATGTTTACTTTTTGGGTGAACGGGCGTTCATTCAGGTTCATCAGGGTGGCGCCGATCACAAAATTTTTGTTTATCGTATAATCGAGCCGGGTACCTGCCATCCGCTTCACCTGCTGATTAAACAGCTGGTTGGTTTCCATGCTCACCTTGATGGGCGTGCCCGAGGTGAGCAGTCCTGTATTGATTATTTTTACCCGTCCCAACGTGTAATCCACCGTGTAGTCCACGTTTTCCTGAAGCATTTGTCCCCCTGCGGTAACCGTTACGCTGCCGGGTTCAATATTCAGGGCGTTGAGCTGTATTTCCGAACTTACGCTGGACTGGTAATTTCCTCCAAGGTAGAAGCGGTTTCTCTCGGTGTACAATTTCGCCAGAGGCTGAATGGTGGTGTACAGTGAGTCGAATGCATATCGGTCGGCTAAGGAGGGAATGCCTATTTTTCCCCTCAGGAAAAAGCCGAAAGGTTCACGCACGGGGAAAATAATCCGCCCGTTTTGTGATTGCATGGTGATGCCTTCAATGTAGTCGAAGAAACCGTCCGGCTGCTGGTCGTTGTTGGGGTTCAGGCGGTCCAGATTAAATACTTTCAGCAGGGGCGTTTCCTTTACTCCTGTCGGAAGCGAAGGATCGGGAATGAAGTTGATGAGTACGCCTTTTTCCACATCCCGGTACAGTACGTTCATCACGAATTTTTCCTGACTGATGCCGAAACCGCCGATGTTGTAAATGTTTTTCATCATCCAGTTCCAGTTGGGCTTTTTCACATTCAGGCCCGTACTTTTCAGCAATTTGAGCATGATGGTTTCCGGAGCCTGCACGTCGGTAGAAAATTCCCCCACCTGGTACAATTTTCCGTCGGCGGCCGTAAACTGATAGGCCACAGCCAGCACCTCATCGTTGTTCAGCGGCTGGTTCAGCGAGATGTATCCGAGCAGATCGTTGAAGGTATATTCGTTCGGATTCAGTAGGCGGGCATTGTTCAGGTATTCAATCTCGGTTCCGTTCTCCAGCGATTGAAATTTTGCGCTCGACACATTGGTACGGTCGCTCTGAGTCCAGGTGGCCGGGTTGTAAAACGGCAATTTGGCATTGTCGGGGTAGGTGGCACCGCCCGCGGTGTTGATGGGCCATGTGGACTCACCTACCGGGAGAGCCGCCACGATGTTCCGTACGTTCTGCACGGCATTTACTTTGTTGGTTACCCAAATCTCCAACCGGGTGATACGGATATTGGAGTTGATGAGCGGCACATTCCGCAACGCGTTGTCGTATTGTTGTTTGAAATATTCACCCAAAAAGTAGTGCTTGTTGGCCTCGTAATCGGCAGCCGAAATTTCAAATTTTTGGATCTGGGCTCCGCCGGCCACGTTCACCTCCTCGCGGGTACCCCGCTGTTGCGAAAACAGGCCGGTTACCTTAAGCCGTCCGAACTGAAGCTGAACTTTGCCCCCGAAGAGTGACTGCATCCCCGTAATCAGCGACCCGGGAAGCGTCATCTGCACGTTACCCAGCTCTATGAGCTTCAGAATGTCGTCTTCCTGCCCTTCGTATTTCAGGTTCAACTTATTTTTGAAGTTGAACATTTCCTGGGTATTGAAATTGGTATTGATGTTGATCTTATCGCCGATTTTACCCGTTACGTTGAGCTGTATGTTCTGCTTGAAATCAAAATTCCCGGTGCGTCTTTGTTGAAGCGGGATGGATGGATTCAGGTTGGTGTTGAAAATACCGCCCATGATTAATTCCACGGTTCCCTGCGGACGTATTTCAATTTTGTTGCTTCCGAAAATGCCTTTAAATGCTTCCCCCGCGATATTGAGTGCCGGAATCAGGCTGTTGGATTCTTCTCCGTTGATGCGGTCGTTCTCTTTTTTTCTCCAGTATTCCTCACGCTTCTGTCGCTCCCGGTAAGCCGTGTACTCTTCAAAGTTCATCGTCTCTCTTCCGACTTCCACATCACCCATTTTGTAAATGATGAGGTAGGTGTTGTCTTCGGGCTGATAAACTACTTCCTCGGTGTAGGATTCCGGAGGATCCATATATACACCGCCCGTTCCGGCATTATTTTCGTTCAGAGGCCAAACCAGGGAATCATTCTGGGCTTCGGTGAGTCTACTGACTAATAAGCTCGAAAAGAGGAGGAGAAAATATTTGTTAGGAAAAAGGGTCACGGAAGGTCAGAGAAATTTTAAAGCCAGTTTGATGAGTTTTTCTACCGATTCGCCGGCATCGGGTTCTTTAAGTGCACTTTGCAGGGCTTTTTCTGCCTGAATTTTATTAAATCCCAAAGCGGTAAGGGCTGCTGCGGCTTCCGCCTGTATGGAGAGAGAACCGGTTGAAAGAACGGACGAAGAGCCTGCCTGTACTTTGTCTCTAAGGTCTACGATAATCCGTTGCGCCGATTTTTCGCCCACGCCTTTCACGGCCTTAAACCGCCTTACATCTCCCGAGGCGATTGCCGTGCGGATTTCTTCGGGGGTCAGGGAGGAAAGAATCATTCTGGCCGTGGCTGCACCCACTCCGGAAACCGAGAGAAGCTGCGCGAAGATTTCCCGCTCCTCCTTATCGGCAAAACCATAAAGCAGATGGGCATCTTCGCGTACAATCGGGTAGGTAAATACCCAGGCGTTTGCGGCGTCCTTTATTTTGCTGAACGTATTCAGGGAAATATGCACCAGATAACCCACGCCCTGGCAATCAATAACCACATAGGCGGGTGTTATTTCAGCTATTTTTCCGTTCAGGTGTGTGATCATATTTTTCTTAAAACAACCCGCAAATTTCTGAAAAAAAGTAAACGTTCGGTTTTTCCCTTAAAAAACAAGGCGTTTAACATTCTTTTGCATTTTCTTTGCAAGAGGTACTTTAACGGAACATTCCGCCTTGTATTGTACCTTCGTAAAAAAAAATCGAATGCTGATTGATACCCATGCCCATTTGTATGAAAGCTCTTTCAGGGCTGACTTGGATGAGGTGTTGACAAGGGCCCGGAACAAGGGAGTGGGCAAAATTTTTCTTCCTAACGTGGATGCGGAAACGGCTTCGGATTTAGATGATTTGTGTACGCGCCATCCCGGGTTTTTGTACGGTATGATGGGGCTTCATCCCTGTTCGGTAAAGGAAAATTACCGTGAGGAATTGGAATCTATTTTTGAGCGCTTTGGCGCGAATACCTACTATGCCGTGGGTGAAATAGGCATTGATTTGTATTGGGACACTACTTTTTTTGCGCAACAGCGCGATGCGTTTGCTTTTCAGCTGCATAAAAGTATGGAGTTGGATTTGCCGGTAGCCATTCACTGCCGAAACGCCTTTGATGAAATTTTTGAGGTGGTGAGCAGCCCGGAATTCTCTGAGGTAAGGGGAATTTTTCATTGTTTCACAGGTACGGCTGAACAGGCGGCCCGTCTGGTTAATTTAGGCTATTTTCTCGGCATAGGCGGGGTATGTACCTTTAAAAACGGGGGATTGGATGTGGCATTACAAGACATCGGCTTGGAGCATTTGGTGTTGGAAACGGATGCGCCGTATCTGGCTCCGGTTCCTTACCGCGGCAAACGAAATGAGAGCAGCTACCTGAGTGAAATTTGTCAGCGTCTGGCGGATATTAAGCACACTTCGCCTGCGAAAGTGGCCGAAATTACCTCGGCCAATGCCGAAAAACTTTTCTTGAAATCATGAAAAACAAAAAAGCCCACATTCTTCTGGTTTACACGGGCGGTACCATAGGCAGTTTCGTGGATCCAAAAACGGGGGCGCTTCGTCCGCTGCCCTTTTCGGATATACGGGACTATATACCGGAAATCGGTCAATTAGATATCCGGCTTACGGCCGTTTCCCTTGCCCGGCCAGTAGATTCTTCCGATGCCAATCCCGACGTGTGGAAAGAATTGGCACATATTATCGCCGGTGGGTATGCCGACTATGACGGGTTTGTGGTTTTGCACGGAACCGACACTATGGCTTACACGGCCTCGGCGCTGAGTTTTATGTTTCAGGGTTTGGGCAAACCGGTCATACTTACGGGCTCTCAACTTCCGGTAAACGTGATACGGACCGACGGGCGTGAAAATCTGGTAACGGCTCTGGAAATTGCCGCCATGCGCGAAAACGGACACCCTGCGGTGCAGGAAGTCTGCATTTATTTTGAGTATAAGCTTTATCGGGGCAATCGGTCGGTAAAGGTGAGTGCCGAGCACTTCAATGCCTTTGATTCGCCGAATTTTCCTCCGCTCGGTGAGGCGGGTGTGCATATCGAGTTAAACCGGAAATTTTTGAGGCGGTCCGCAAAAAAGACGCTCTCTGTTTTTGACGGATTGAGTTCCGATCTGGCTGTTTTAAGGATATTTCCAGGCATGGATTCCCGGGTGGCGGAGGCCATTTTTAAGGCTCCCGGTTTGCGGGCCGTGGTGTTGCAGACGTTCGGTACGGGCAATGCCCCTGCATCAGCCTCTTTCTTGGATTGCGTCAGCAGGGCAGTTAACAGTGGGCTGGTGGTGGTGAATGTGACGCAATGTTTATCCGGTACGGTAGATCAGTCTTTGTATTTCACGGGAAAGGGATTGCAGAACCTTGGCGTGATCGGTTCGGGCGACATGACTACCGAGGCGGTGATTACCAAGTTGATGTATCTTCTGGGGCGTTATTCTGATGCTGAAAAAGTAAAGAAACGCTTTACTGAAAATTTACGGGGTGAGCTTACTTGATTTGTTCATTTTGATATCTTTGCACTCCTTTTGAGACACGGAGAGGTGTCCGAGTGGTTGAAGGAGCACGCCTGGAAAGTGTGTATACCTCAAAAGGGTATCGCGGGTTCGAATCCCGCCCTCTCCGCCGAAAAATCCCCCCTCGCCTTTGGCGAGGGGGGATTTTCATTTAGTAAAAAGGCCGAACTCGTTCGGGCCTTTTACTAAATGAAAATAAGACCTGCGGAGCAGGCAGGGATTTTTCGAAGCCCCCCCCTCCGGGATCACGGAGTAATCCCGAACTTGTTCAGTTTTTCCATTCGTTATGCGTATGTTATCTTCGAAACTAAATGATGTCGGGGTATAAACTCTGGTGGAGTGTGGTACGTTTGGATAGTCGCTAATTTGATTATTTTTGGTTGATTCTTTAAAATTGAGGTAACCTAGCGTGTGGCGTAAATCCCGTTATGCTTTTTATGTTCCGTTTAGAAATAAAATACGATGAAAAAAGGTAGTTTTCTTTTAATCCTTCTTTTATTCAGCCTGACCGGTTTTTCGCAGAGCCGTTATATTTCCGAAAACACCAAACGGATTGTTTTTGCCCGCGACGGCGGGGTTTGTCAATGCTGCGGGAGTTCTTTGAGCCTGGAGTTTGATCATATAGTGCCCTATTCCTGCGGAGGCGGCAGTGCCGTGTCCAACATTCAGTTGCTCTGTCAGTCGTGCAACCGGAGTAAATCAAACAGTTGTTATTGCAAGATACACAACAGGCGGGTAGGTACGGATTGCTGCGACGGCCGTTCCGGCGGAAGTTCTCCGGGAGGCTCCGTTTCCGTGCAGTGCTCCGGAACTACCCAAAAGGGACTGCGCTGTAAAAACAGAACCACCAACCCCAGCGGGCGCTGTCACCACCATTAAAAAACAAACCTAAAAAAAACACGCAGATGACTATTTTATTCGCCATTGACGGAGGTACGGAGGAAGTGATTATTTCCGGGTCTGCGAAGGGCAGCCGTACCATTACGTTTATGGAGCGTATTGCCCGCCGGGACAACGAAATGCTGTACCTGGCGGTGCATACCCTGACCGCCATATCCCAGGCACCTGATTTGGACGTTTCCCTCTTTAAGGCCATGGACAAGGTATGCGGACTCATTTACGCCAAACACAAAGGCGGGTAGAGGCACGTGCTTTTTATTTGTAGCCGGAGTTTGTTTCATAGAATGCTCCTATCCCGCAACAGATTAAGAGGTACATTTCATGCAGACGAAAACCACCTCAGGTCAGGCGAATCCGCTCTCGCTCACCGCTTCCCTTCTTCGCACTTCGCTTTCCACACTCACACTACGCTCCGGCACCTCGCACTCCTTCTCGCTCTCTGCTCTCCTTCTCACTCTGCTTGAGCATCTTCCCATTTCAGGCATCGTTCCACCGCTTTTTTCCAGCCGGTGTACAATTTTTCCCGCGGTTCAGCTTCCATGTGGGGCAGAAATATCCGGAAATGGCCTTTTTCGTTGATGGCATCCGGGGGATTGATTCCCGCCTGAACGGCGGCCATGTGCGCCGCGCCCAACACGGTGGTTTCTGCCATGGCTGCCCGGTGTACGGGCACATTCAGCATGTCGGCCTGAAACTGCATCAGAAAGTCATTCTGCGTGGCGCCGCCGTCTACCCGCAGCGTTTCCAGCGTAATGCCGGAATCCTGCTGCATGGCTTCCAGAATGTCGCGCGTCTGATAGGCCAAAGCCTCTAACGTGGCCCGGGTGATGTGTTCGGCCGTGGTGCCCCGGGTAATGCCCAGTATACCGCCCCGCGCGTACATATCCCAGTAGGGTGCTCCCAATCCGGCGAAGGCTGGTACTACATACACTCCTCCCGAATCGGGTACGCTTGCCGCCAAGGTTTCCGAGTCGGCCGATGTTTCAAAAAAACGGAGTCCGTCGCGCAGCCATTGTATGGCCGCTCCCGCAATAAATACGCTTCCTTCCGTGGCGTAAACGGTTTCCCCGCGTAATTTCCAGGCCACCGTGGAAAGCAGTCCGTTTTGGGAATGAACGGGTTTGTTGCCCACATTCATGAGCATGAAACAGCCCGTACCGTAGGTATTTTTTACCATACCGGGCCGGTAACAGCCCTGTCCGAAAAGGGCTGCCTGCTGATCGCCCAACATGCCCGTGATGGGTATGGGATGTCCGAAAAGGGCGGTATCCGTAAAGCCGAAGTCCGCTCCCGATTCTTTTACTTCGGGCAGGGAATTCATGGGAATCTGAAGCAGACGGCAAAGCTCTTCGTCCCAGCTCAGGGTGTTGATGTTGAAAAGCAGGGTGCGCGAGGCATTGCTCACTTCCGTGGCGTGGATTTTTCCGCCCGTAAGCTTCCAAAGCAGCCAACTGTCCACCGTGCCGAAGCGCAATTCTCCGCGTTCGGCGGCTGCGCGTGCCTCGGGTTCGTGGTCCACTATCCAGCGCATTTTGGTGCCCGAAAAATAGGCATCGGCGATGAGGCCCGTTTTTTCGCGGATCATCGGTTCGTATCCCCCTTTTTTGAGTTCTTCACAAAGGGGGGCCGTGCGCCGGTCCTGCCATACGATGGCTTTCCCGTAGGGCTTTCCGGTGAGTTTATTCCAGGCTATCGTGGTTTCGCGTTGGTTGGTGATGCCTATGCAGGCAATCTGCTCCGGTCGGATATTTGCTTTGGCGATGGCAGCTTTGGCGGTATGCAGTTGGGTTTCCCAAATTTCTTCGGGGTCATGCTCTACCCACCCCGGTTGGGGAAAGTATTGGGTAAATTCGCGTCGGGCGGTTTCTACTACATTGTAGTCCGTATCAAACAACACGCTGCGCGAGCTGGTGGTTCCCTGATCCAGGGCAAG
>JBIJBG010000067.1:0-8659 GCA_044345355.1 Flavobacteriales bacterium | reverse complement strand
GTATGGGAGCGCCTGCAAGCAGGATGATTATGCTCAGTAGGGTATACCGTATTTTCAGAATGAGCCAGACCGGAATGAAAAGGAGGTTGGCCAGTACCCAAAAAGGGTAGGTGAGACCGAATACCGCCACGGCCCAATATGACTCCGGACTGACCGTTGCCGCGGAGTAGGAAACAGCCAATCCCAACGCAAAAACACCATTTATGGCCAACAGGATTTTTCGCACCGTCAGATTTATTTTTGGGTAAAGATACCAAACCGGGCGTTATCGGTTTTTCCCCGACTTCAAAAATCGGACATCACGTTGAGCATGCCGCAACGCCAAACGACCTTGTTACAGATATTGTATTATCTTTGCATCAATTATTAACAGACGCTTTCAGTCTGCATCCACTTTTTCCTTCGGGAAATAATATCCTCAGTACCCGGTTTAGCGTAGGTTATATCAAGGTTTCCGGGGAGGTGTTTACCAAAAGCGATATTTATTTTTTAAAATGACATTTGAAACATTGGGGCTTTCAGAGCCCATTCTTCGTGCAGTGATACAGGAAGGTTATTCCGTACCTACGCCCATTCAGCAACAGGCTATTCCGCATGCCTTAAACGGAAAAGATATTTTGGGCTGTGCCCAGACCGGCACGGGTAAAACCGCCGCGTTTGGCATTCCCATATTGCAGCTGCTCGCCCAACAGTCGGGTCAGCAGGCCGTTCCGAAACGGCCCATCCGGGCGCTCATTCTTACTCCCACGAGGGAGTTGGCCATTCAGATTCAGGAGAGCCTGAACGCCTACGGAAGACATTTGCCCCTGCGGAATACGGTTATTTTCGGAGGCGTGGGTGAAGCCCCGCAAATTGATGCTTTGCGTCGCGGAACCGATGTTCTCGTGGCTACGCCCGGACGGTTGCTCGATTTGATGAACAGGCGTTTCGTGGATCTGAGCCGCCTCGAAATTTTTGTATTGGACGAGGCCGACCGCATGTTGGATATGGGCTTCATTCATGATGTAAAAAAGGTAATCCAAAAACTGCCTGAACGCCGTCAGACTCTGTTTTTCTCGGCCACCATGCCTCCTGAAATTCAAAAGCTGGCCGAACATATTTTGCATCAGCCCGTGAAAGTGGAAGTGACACCCGTATCATCCACCGCCGAAAAAGTAGAGCAGCACCTCTATTTTGTCAATAAAAGCAATAAACCGAAATTGCTGAAACACCTTCTTGAAGATATCTCCATCCGTTCTGCATTGGTCTTCACACGCACCAAACACGGTGCCGACCGCGTGGTACGTGATTTGGTAAAGCAGGGTGTCAAGGCCGAAGCCATTCATGGAAATAAATCACAAAATGCACGGCAACGGGCCTTGGGCCATTTCAAAAGCGGAGAAATTCGGGTGCTGGTGGCTACGGATATCGCGGCACGCGGTATTGATGTGGAAGAACTGTCGCATGTGATTAATTATGAAATTCCGAACATTCCTGAAACCTATGTGCATCGTATCGGGCGCACGGGCCGTGCGGGAAATTCTGGAATTGCGCTTTCACTTTGTGAGCCGGAAGAAATGGCCTATTTGAAGGATATTCAAAAACTTACGGGTAAAATAATTCCCGTTACGGAGCAACATCCGTTTCCGTTGGATTTCAGTCTCTCGCAACAGGAAGCTGAAAAGCAGCGAGAAACCGGCCGCGGGCGTTTCGGTCATCAGCGGGCAGCGGCTCCACGTTCCGGCGGTTCCGGCGGAAACAGGAACGGAAATCCCGGAAATAAAAGGCGCTCGTTTCATAAGCGGGGAACTTCGGCAGCCAAGGGATAGTCGGGCGGCGTAATGTAGGGTGCACTTTTTTTAAGAGCCTTGCTCAAGGCGTTTTTTTAAAATGAGGGGAACGTGTTCTATTATTTAATATAAAGTTGTAGAATAAATTCCCCTCATTCATGAAATTGTACCGGGAGAATTAAAAAGTGAACCTGAAGTACGCAAGGATTCTGGAAAGGTGTTGATTGTCATGGGTCCGCGACAGGTGAGTAAAAATACACTCATCTAAGGAGTTGTGTGAAAAGTTAATTGAACCGACAGGAAAACCTGGAAAGAAAACTGTATATTTGAACTTACAAAAAAAACGGATGAAATAAATTAAATACAGTCTTTATGACTGCATAACATATTAGCGTTTGCTAATCCTGCACAGGAAAAGTCGAAAATTCTAAAGAAGCAGAGAGAAGAAACAAACGCTCACGTCAAGGCGTGGGCTTTGCTATACTCTGCTTCTAGGGCTTCGACTCCCTCCTGTGCAAGTTAGTGACTGTCCCACGCTGATTTTTTATACTAACTCTACTGCGGGGCAGAGTAGAACAAAACAAAATCAAAAAAATGAAAACAAAGAGTTTACTTCTGACCGCAGCTGCCACGCTGGGATTGACTGTAGCAAGCATGGCGCAAAACACAACCTACTGTAATGCTTCGCTATCCTTGGACGGAATTGATGATTTTGGTTCCTTGCCAAATGTATTTTTTGCAAATCCCAATCAAAAGGATTTTACAATTGAATTTTATTTGAAACCTTCCCAATCTCAGACGCAATATGCTGGTATTTGGGGTAAAACAGGCTTTTGGTCTGAAATAAATGTCGAACTTTTTGTTCCTGGAAATATTAGATTTTTTTATGCAACCAGTATCGGTGGGAATCAATATTTCACTACGAACCCCGTTACCTTTTCGCCTGATGTATGGGAACATTATGCGATTGTTGGTGATGGAAGTAATAACCAAATTAGAGTTTATAAAAATGGTGTTTTAGGCTCTGTAAGTTCTCATGGTACACCTAATTGGACTTTACCAAATAGTGATTCTAAAATTGGTGCGGTTTTTCAAGGTTGGCAAGCTCCCAATGTTCAATATTTCAAAGGAAAAATTGATGATTTTAGAGTTTCCGACATTGTTCGGTATACAAATAATTTTAATCCACCTCAAAATCTTGTCGCTGATTTGAATACACGTGTTTTATATGATTTTAACAGTTCAAACGGGAACGTAGTACCAGATATGAGCGATAACAATAATAATTTAACTCTTCAAAATGGCGCAGTGCTTGATCCGAACGATGTACCTTATGGTTCAGTAATAAATACAATTACCTTACAACCTATCAATCAGGTAACTAATGTTAATGATAATGCCCAATTCGTAGTCAGTTCATCAGCCATATCTCCTTCGTTTCAGTGGCAGACAAATTTTGGCATAGGATATCAGAATGTTACAAATGCAGGTCAGTATAGCGGTGCAACAAATGATACCCTTCTGGTTTTAAATACTACACTGAATAATAATAATCAATCTTTTCGATGTATTATTAATTTAGGGTCTTGTTCTGATACTTCAGGAGCCGCTATTCTTACGGTTTGTGGGGCAATAACTTTTCAGCCTGAAAATCAAACAACAACAATTGGCAACAATGTCCAATTTAACGTAAACTCAGCCGAGCAGGGCGCATCTTATCAATGGCAAACAAACTTAGGTTTAGGGTGGCAAAATATATTCAACGCAGGCCAATATAATGGTGGAACAAACGATACACTTATCGTTACCAATGTAACAATAAGTAATAATGGCCAGGCATTTCGTTGTTTAGTGTTTTCCGGCTCCTGCTCTGATACTTCAGATATCGCAGTTTTAACCGTAAACAACCATGTTGGAATTAATGAAAGCCAACATGGATATTTTTTCTCTGTATTTCCAAATCCTTCTCAAAGCGAAATTAATGTAAAGTCAAGTGCGAAGCTCATTGGAGAATCCTACACGATTTATGATAATATGGGGCGAGTTGTATTGTCTGGCCAGATAAAAGCAGAAAATACCATGATTCAATTGGAGAATTTAACAGGTGGAATTTATATTTTTAGCGTTGGTGAAGGCATGAATCAGACTTTCAAACTAATTAAAAAGTAGAAATATGACCAAGACAGATCTTAAAATCATATTTAATCAAAAGAAACAGAAAATTGAAAGAAAAATCAGTAAAAATGGGCTTGTAAAAGAGAAACTTATTGCTGGATTTAATTTAACAACGTTTGATCAGTTTTATAATAATTGGTTCAGTAAGGAAGCATTTGAAAAAGGTTGCTTTTATTGCGGAACAACCAGTTCAACAAGTGAAGCACTATATAAGATTCAACAAGATGGCATTCGCCCTGATGCAACAAGAGGTGGTAAACGTGGAAAAAGATTGGAGCTTGATCGTGTTGTACCAAATTTACCTTACGATAATTTAGACAATATCGTTTGGTGTTGTTATTGGTGTAATAATGCTAAATCAAACTTTTTCACTAAAGATGAATTTGAACCAATTGCAAAGGAAATAGGTAAGGCATTAAAGAAGATAATGAAAAAGTATTATGAAAAAAACTAGGCGGAATAGCCAGGCTGATAATTTAGAAGAATGCTGGGTTCAATCGTCAAGTATTGCGAATTGGACTTAAAATTAATAGGTAAACTAAATAAGTAGCCTATTCCCATAACTTCGCATAAGCAAAATAGGGCGGAAGTTTATCTAAACACTTCTGCCCTTTTTTGATTCGGCCGTAATTACTGCCGATAATTTTTCCGATTTTCTGCCGTGATGTTGATTCTCGTTACTTTTGCTCCGTCATGAAGATTGCATTGGCCCAGATCAATCCCGTTATCGGCGATTTTGAGCGCAATACCCGCATCATCCTGCAGCGGATTGAAGAGGCTGCCGCTATGGGTGCCGAATTGGTGGTATTTCCGGAGTTGTCCGTCTGCGGCTATCCTCCGCAGGATTTTTTGGAATTCACCGATTTTTTGCGCCGCTGCAACGAATCGGTTTTGAAAATTGCGCAAGCCTGCAGGGGCATTGGCGCCATGGTGGGGGCCCCCACCCACAATCCGGAATTAAAAGGGAAGAATCTCTTTAACTCGGCCCTGCTTCTGCATGAGGGTAAAATCATCGGACAGGCGGATAAGGCCTTGTTGCCCACGTATGATATTTTTGACGAGTACCGCTACTTCGAACCCGCCCGCCGTTTCGGTTGTGTGGAGTTTCGCGGCGTGAAAATAGCCCTTACCGTCTGCGAGGATATCTGGGATGTGGGGGATGATCCCATGTACACGGTTTCTCCGTTGGATGAATTGGCTAAGGAAAATCCGCAGATAGCCATTAATATATCCGCTTCTCCGTTTTCCTACCTGCAGGCCGAAAAGCGCAAACAGGTGGTCACGCATTGGAGTAAAAAACTGGGCATTCCGCACCTGTATGTAAATCATGCCGGTGCGCAGACGGAATTCATTTTCGACGGCGGCTCGCTGGTAAGCAACTCTTTGGGCGAAATTTGCCTGGAGGCTGCCTATTTTCGCGAAGATTTGTGCCTGGCGGATACCGGGGCGCTTGTTCCCATTCAGGTGAGTGAGTCCGGCACTAAAATCCAAAGAATTTATGATGCCCTGGTTTGCGGAGTACGGGATTACTTTGCCAAACAGAAGTTTACCAAAGCGGTTTTGGGATTGAGCGGAGGAATTGACAGTGCCCTTACGGCTGTTATTGCCTGTGATGCGCTGGGTCCTGAAAACGTGCACGGGTTGCTCATGCCTTCGCAGTATTCCTCATCCCATTCGGTGGAGGATGCGGTCCGGTTGGCTGAAAATTTGGACATGAACTACGATGTGGTTCCCATTCAGGGTGTCTTTTCGTCTTTTGAAAGGGAACTTTCTCCGCTTTTTTCCGGAAAGCAACCCGACCTTACGGAGGAAAATATTCAGGCACGTATTCGCGGGACACTGCTCATGGCCTACAGCAATAAGTTTACCCATATTTTGCTCAATACATCCAACAAAAGTGAAAACGCCGTAGGTTACGGAACGCTTTACGGGGATATGTGCGGCGGCTTGGGTGTGCTGGGTGATGTATATAAAATGGAGGTTTATGCACTTTCTGAATATGTAAACCGAAACGGGGAAAGGATTCCGCAAAACAGCATCACCAAACCTCCGAGTGCCGAACTCAGGCCCGGTCAGAAAGACAGTGACAGCCTGCCCGAGTATGATCGGTTAGACCCCATTCTTTTTGAGTACATCGAGAACCGGAGAAGTCCTTCGGAAATTACGGCGTTGGGCTATCCGGAAGAGTTGGTATTGCGCATATTGCGCATGGTAAACCGGGCCGAATTTAAACGCAAACAGGCAGCCCCCATTCTCCGGGTTTCCGGAAAGGCATTCGGGCAGGGCAGACGGTTGCCCATTGTGGGAAAATATCTGGAGTGAACCATAAAGCACATGTTGTTTTCAGGAGATTTCCTTCGAACTATTTTTGTTCTCATTTCATGGTGAACTTTCCACTCACCGGTCTGTTTTTCGGTTAGCTTTGCACACCATGTCTCCTTTTTCCAACCGATACATTCAGATAGCCACCCTCTTGCTGCTCGGGCTCATTTGGGGCTCGGCCTTTATCCTCATGAAAAAGGCGCTCCGGTCCTGGAGTCCTGATGAAATGGCTGCCGGGCGTATTTTGCTCGCCGGAATTTTTTTGGTGCCTTTTATCCTGCATCAGTTTAAGCTTGTAAAAAAGTCGGATTTATTTCCCCTTTTGCTCAGCGGTTTTTTCGGCAATGCCATACCGGCTTTTTTGTTTGCTTTTGCCCAGGGTAAAATTGACAGTGCCATGGCGGGCATGATTAATTCCACCACACCTATTTTTACCATGCTCTTCGGTTTGCTCTTTTTTCGTATAAGAGCTTCCGTAATGTCTATGAACGGGGTTTTTCTGGGCCTGGCCGGGGCGGTGTATCTCATTTATTCTTACAGCAGCTCGGTTCAGGGCGATTGGCGTTATGCTCTTTTGGCGGTGGCCGGTTCTGCCTGTTACGGGGTAAGCCTGAATATCATTAAATCAAAATTGGGCCATCTGCCCTCCCTGCTCATTACCGGATTTCCTTTTGCCGTAACCTCCCTGTTGGCGCTGGTTTACTTATCGGCTGCGGGTACCTTCACCAAATTTGCCCAAAGCCCCGAAATGATTTCTGATTCGGTGTATATGGTTACGCTTGCTTTATTTGCCACCGCACTCGGCGTGTTTTTATTTAATATGCTCATCAAGCAGACTACCGCCTTGTTTGCCTCCATGACCACCTACCTTATTCCCGGATTTTCTCTGCTTTGGGGATTTGCAGACGGGGAGCAGATCGGGGTATTTTATTTCGTGGGCATTGCCATTATTCTTACCGCCATTTGGCTGGTTCACCGGGGGCAAATCGGCAGGCCATCGGAAGGAAAATAGAATTTTTCCCCGGCAGGTTGTGAATTAAATTTCTTTTTTTACCTTTGCAGCCCACTAAGAAAATCTGAATAGCGATGTACGCGATAGTAGAAATTGCCGGTCAACAGTTTAAGGTTGAAAATAATCAGGAGATTTTTGTTCACCGCCTGAATGGTGAAGAAGGTGCTGACGTTACATTCGACCGCGTTTTGCTGGTTGATAACGGAGGAAAAGTGGCCGTAGGAACTCCCGCAGTTTCCGGTGCTTCAGTAAAAGCAAAAATTCTTTCGCATGTGAAAGGGGACAAAGTGCTTGTTTTCAAAAAGAAAAGAAGAAAAAGCTACCAGAAAATGAACGGTCATCGTCAGCAGTTTACCAAAGTTAAAATTGAATCCATTAACGCATAATCGGGCTTAGCCCCATAAATAGAATACGTCATGGCTCACAAAAAAGGTGTAGGTAGTTCTAAAAACGGACGCGAATCGGAAAGCAAGCGTTTGGGCGTGAAAATTTTCGGCGGACAGCGTGTAAAAGCCGGAAACATTATCGTTCGTCAGCGTGGCACACGCCACAACCCGGGTGTAGGAGTTGGTATCGGTAAAGACCATACCCTGTTTGCCCTGGTTGACGGTACAGTTGCTTTTCGCAAAAAGAAAGACGACAGATCGTACGTTTCGGTAGTTTCGGCTTAATCAGTCGCTCCCGAACATAACCCCATTCCCGGTTTATTCGGAGCACGGCTCGGAATAACCGGGATTTTTGTTTCTAATAAATCCCGATTATTTTTATACACTTCAACTTTATCTGAATATGCTGGATGTACGATTTGTCCGGGAGCAACGCGAAGAAGTCGTTGCCCGTCTGCAAAAGCGGAACTTGCCCGCAGATCAACTAATTAACGATCTGATCCGTCTGGATGATGACCGGCGGGCGGCTCAGCAGCAGTCCGATGCCATTCTTTCCGAAATGAACGCGCTTTCCAAAGAAATAGGCGATCTGTTTAAAGCCGGGAAAGTTCAGGAGGCAAACGAACGCAAAGCAAAAACGGCGGAGCTGAAAGAACTTTCCAAACAGTTGGAAGAGAAACAACGCGAAGCGGAGCTGCGGTTGGCCGATTTATTGTACACCATACCCAACGCACCGCATGCCTCTGTTCCCGGGGGTAAATCTGCCGAAGAAAATGAGCTGATCCGCGAAGGCGGTCATAAGCCGAGCCTTTCTGCAGATGCCCTTCCTCATTGGGAAATTGCCTCGAAATACGCCCTCATTGATTTTGAATTGGGTGTAAAAATTACCGGTGCGGGCTTCCCCGTATATAAAGGCCAAGGAGCCCGGTTGCAACGGGCTCTGATTCAGTTTTTTCTGGATGAGGCAGAGAAAGCGGGATATACCGAATACCAAG
>JBIJBG010000061.1:0-9294 GCA_044345355.1 Flavobacteriales bacterium | reverse complement strand
TCCAATTTTGAAACCTTTCAGGCCAACAGGCTTAAGCTTCGGTTTAAAGATGCCGATGGAAAAACCAAGTTGTGCCACACCCTGAATGGAAGTGCTTTGGCCTTACCGCGCATCGTGGCCACACTTTTGGAAAATAATCAGACGGGGGAGGGTGTACGCGTTCCCGAATGCCTGGTTCCGTACACGGGCTTTAAACTGATCAGGTAATTTATTCTTGGTTCAGGTTTTTCCTGATTCGAAATTCAGGAGGGAGCAGATTGTTCAGTCGGCCGGGAATGGCTTTCACCCAACCGAGCCTGGTTCCTTCAAACTGTACCTGGTAATATCCTTTGCTGATTTCCCTTCCGGCAAGGCTTTCTTTCTTTAAAAATTGAAGTGCCTCAGCCTTGTTTACCTCTATTTGCCCGGTTTCGGTTTTTAACAGTATCGAAAGGGCCAGAGGGTGCTGCGGTATCCAGTCGTTACCTTTGTGCAAGGCCGATTCTACGCCGGCATACACGGTGGGTAATTGCGCGGAAATCCATTCTATCGTATTTTCCCAGGCTTTAGGGAGCAGAAAAAGGGTATCTTTTTTTATTCTGCCCGAAAAGTCGTCTCTCCGGTTCATCAAGGCTTGAACGGCATCAGGAACCGGTATTTTTTTTTCAAAAAAAGATCTTCCGCCTTTTTGCGTTTCGGCGCTTTGAGAGACGGTTCCGTTCTTTTTCAGAAGTGCGGCAAAAAAGCCCTCTCCGCGGGTTTGATGAGGTCGAAAAGCATAACCCGTTTCTTCTCCGTTGTGATATACCCGTGTGATTTCCGGATGCTCACCCGGGGCGAGTACGGGGATATAATCAAATCCGTTTTGTTTCAGGAAGGCAATCTGTTCTTCGTTTTCGCCCGGATTGAAAGTACAGGTGGAATAAATCAACCATCCTTCATCGCGAACCGTTTTTATCACGGATGATAAAATTCTGCGTTGGCGCATTTCGCAGAGCTTGAGATTATCTTCCGACCATTCTTTTACCGCCGCCGGTGTTTTTCTGAATAATCCTTCGCCGCTGCACGGGGCATCTACTACAACTAAATCATAAACATCCGGCAGATGTTCAAATTGGACAGGGTCTGCTCTTGTAATGAGTAGATTGGGATAACCCCAACGGATCAGGTTTTCTTTAAGCGCGGCAACACGCGAAAGGATGGCCTCATTGGCATGAATCAATGCGGTATCAGGCATGAGTGCGAGAAGGTGGGTAGTTTTGCCTCCCGGCGATGCGCAGAGATCTAAAACCAGCGGATTGGCCGGTAACTCTGCCTTATGCAGCAATTTTTCCAAAAACATGGAAGAGGCTTCCTGCACATAATAAGCACCGCCGTGGTGGTGTGGGTCAAAAATAAAATCCGGTCTCTCAGGCAGATAATAGCCGGAACTGCACCATGGAACGGCATCCGTATATTCTTTTTTTTGAAGTTTTTTGGGATTTAAACGGATACTTAAACTCGGTTTTTCACCTAATGATTCGATGTATCGTTGTGCCTCATCTACTCCCCATTGTGCGGTAATCCGTTTAATAAACGAATCGGGTAAACGGGGTGTATTGTCGGTTGTAATCATAAAAAAAGCCCTTTCCGTAGGGGAAAAGGCTTTTTAAAAATGAAATAGTTTATCGCTTAAAGGTAAAGGTGCCCGTAAAAGAGATGGTGTTGATGATTCCGTCAATGGAATTGGTGTATTGTCCATCCCGCTTAAGAATCAGTTCATCCGAAGCCAGCTTGTCCACATAATATGATCCGCTCAGATTATAGGGAAATAACGTATTGGGATTCAGAGAATCCGGAATAGCGGGATTAAAGTCGTTGCTCAGGGAAAGCCCCAGTTTATCTGCCCCCTGATCCAACCAGGCCCAGGCACCTGAAACGGTATAGATGCTGTTGTTGTAAGGTGCTCCGGGATTTCCGGTAGGCCGGAAAAGATTCAGCGTGTAACTGTAGGAGCCGTTTTCATCAAAATTAATATTAAAGGTGTATCTGAACACGGAAGTAACCGTGCTGTCCGATACAGTAACCACATTCTCTTCGGTTCCGTTGTAATTTCCATTTGTTGTAATCGTGGTTAATGTAGTACCATCGTTGGTGGCGTTGCTTATGGTGGCATTTTTTACTCCCAGAGTCCAGTCGCCTTTCAGGCGGGCCGTGCGTGATTTAAAACTGAGAAAAGGATCGTTTTCTCCTTTTTTGCAAGAGGTAAACGAAAGCACTGTTAAGATAAGAAGTGCGTTTAAGCCCGTGAATAGTTTATTTTTCATGATTATTTTTTGTTGGACGCAACAAAGCTAATAAATTATCCAAGTGCCAAACATTCCGTTAGCCTTAAAATGGTCCCCGGGTATCTAAGATTGATGAGAATGCATTTTCGGGTATAATGGGAGCCTACCATGCTGATTTAGGCCAATGACTTTGCTGCGGAAATACCGGCCTGATACCCGGTGGTCCAGGCTGCCTGAAAATTAAATCCTCCCGTTATTCCGTCTATATCCAAAATTTCCCCTGCAAAATAAATTCCCGTGACTATTTTGCTTTCCATGGTTTGGGCGTCAACCTCGTTAAGCGGAATTCCTCCGGCTGTAACAAATTCGTCTTTAAACGTAGTTTTTCCTTTTACGGGTAAAGCAAAGCGGTAACACACTTCAAGCAACCGGTTTTGACTTTTTTTCCCCAGCTGTTCGGCGGTCAGGTCGGGTGTTATGCCGATTTCTGCCAACAAAAATTTCCACAAGGAATTGGGCAAATCGGCTGGTGCCAGATTTCCGATTTTCTTTTTGGGATTTGTCTTTAGTGTTTCTGATAATTCAATTTCCCAATCATTCCGGCTTCTCCCTGTCCAATTGATAAGTACCGTGCATTCGTATTGTTTCTCGGCGAGATCCCGGGCTGCGAATGCCGATAACTTTAGCACCGCGGGACCGCTGATGCCCCAGTGGGTGATAAGCAAAGACCCCGAAAATTCAAATTTTGTACCGGCTATACGCACCGAAGCTTGAGGGACGCTTACTCCCTGCAGCGAGCAAATGGGGTTTGTAGGCGAATTGAAAGTAAACAGGGAGGGTACCGGATGTATTGTTTTGTGGCCGAGAGTTTCTAGCCATCGGAGTCCTTCCGCTTTCGGACTTCCTCCCGTGGCTATGATGAGTTTGTGCGTTTGAATCAATTGCCCGTTGCGGAAATGCACGAGATATCCTCCTTCCGGAAGCTCGATTTTTAAGGCGTCCATACCCGTGAGCAGCTCTATTTTTTTTACATCCGCTTCTTGCATCAGGCAGTCTATAATAGTTTGTGACGAGTTGGAAACCGGGAATACCCTGCCGTCAGATTCGGTTTTCAGGCGCACTCCGCGACAGATAAACCAGTTTTTTACTTCTTTTGGGCCGAATGAATAATACAGTTTCCGCAAAAATTTACCGCCTCTCGGGTACTGATGTTGAAGCATCTCCGGATCTTCTTCCGCGCAGGTGACATTGCACCGTCCTCCTCCAGAAACTTTTACTTTGGATAGAAATTTACCCGACTTTTCTGCAATTATCACACTTAGATCAGGTCTGCAATCCGCCGCGGCGCAGGCGGCGAAAAATCCGGAGGCACCTCCCCCTAAAATAAGAATATCGGTTCTTTTTATCATGTATTGAATGTACAAAGGTACTTTTGTAAAACCGATGGAAAAAAAAGTTCAGTTGATTGATTGCGGACGCATCTCATTTTCGGATGCCTGGGAATGGCAGTCGCGTCTTTCCGCCGAAAAGAATACCGCCAAAATTTTCAACCGGAATCATCCCGGACAGGCCATGCCCATTGGCCATCATCTGCTTTTTTGCGAGCATGATTCCGTGTATACGCTCGGGAAAAGCGGTTCTGAGGAAAATTTATTGTTGAGCCTGGGAGAGCTTGGGAAAAGCGGAATCGATTTCTTTAAAATTAACCGGGGCGGGGATATCACCTATCACGGCCCGGGTCAGCTTACGGGCTATCCCATTTTGGATTTGGAGGATTTCTTTACGGATATCCATAAGTACATGCGCTATCTGGAGGAAGTCATCATCCGCGTATGTGCCCGTTTCGGATTGAATGCCGGACGCATCAAAGGACTCACCGGTGTTTGGGTGGACTGGGAAACTCCGGAGAAAGCACGTAAAATTTGTGCGCTCGGCGTGCACATGAGCCGCTGGATTACCCTGCACGGATTCGGCTTAAATGTGAGCACGGATCTGGCTTTTTTTTCCCATATCATTCCCTGCGGGATTACCGATAAAGGGGTTACTTCACTCTCTTCCGAATTGGGCCGTACGGTGAGTATGGAGGAAGCCAAAGTGCATGTGAAAACTTGCTTTTCAGAGGTTTTCGGCGTTGAGTTGGTTGATTCTGCCGGGTAATTTTCGGGCCCGACATCACGCAATCATCTCCGCCCTTTTCATCCATCTTATTCCGGCATAACTAAAAAAAGGCTCCGGGGTTTCCGAAGCCTTTTCACCTATTATTTGTGGTAAGATTATAATTTCCCCTTCACTTCTACTTCCTCGTAAGCCTCAATGATATCCAATTCTCTGATATCATTATAGTTTTTGATGCTTAATCCGCACTCGTATCCATGATTGACTTCTTTTACGTCATCCTTGAATCGTTTCAACGCATCAATTTCTCCCGTATGGATTACGATACCGTCTCGGATCAGACGTACTTTGTTATTTCGGATTACCTTACCGTCAAGCACGTAACAACCGGCCACGGTTCCCACTTTGGTAATTTTGAATACGTTCCGCACCTCGATGTTGGCGGTGACTTTCTCCACAATTTCCGGCGATAACATGCCTTCCATGGCCGTTTTGATTTCCTCGATGGCCTTGTAAATGATGGAATAATGGCGTATATCGATTTCTTCTTTTTCGGCCAGCTTTTTCGCATTGGCCATGGGCCGTACGTTGAATCCGACCATAATGGCATCGGATGCGGATGCTAGCAGCACATCGCTTTCTGAAATGGCTCCCACGGCTTTGTGGATGATATTGACCTGAATTTTTTCGGTAGATAGTTTGAGCAAACTGTCGGAAAGGGCCTCCACCGATCCGTCGGTATCTCCTTTGATGATGATGTTGAGCTGCTGGAAATCTCCGATGGCAATCCGGCGCCCGATTTCATCAAGGGTAATGTGTTTGCGGGTGCGGAGACCCTGTTCACGCAAAATCTGCTGCCGTTTGGCCGCGATATCTCTCGCCTCTTTTTCATCGTCCATCACTTTGAACGTATCGCCTGCCTGGGGAGCACCCGACAGTCCTAACACCCGCACGGGAGTGGACGGACCTGCCTCTTTTACTCTTCCGCCGCGTTCGTTGTACATGGCTTTTACCCTTCCGCTGAACGGACCGGCCAAGAGTACATCGCCCACGTTTAACGTTCCGTTTTGAACCAGCAGGGTACACACAAATCCACGGCCTTTATCCAGCGTGGCTTCTATCACCGTACCTGCGGCATTTCTGCTCGGGTTGGCTTTCAGTTCAAGAATTTCTGACTCTAAGATTACTTTTTCCAGTAATTTATCCATGCCTTGTCCGCTTTTGGCAGACACTTCCTGAGCCTGGTATTTACCACCCCATTCTTCCACAAGCAGATTCATACCTGCCAATGCCTCACGGATTTTGTCGGCATTGGCACCTGGTTTATCAATTTTATTAAAGGCAAAAACCATGGGAACACCGGCAGCCTGGGCGTGATTGATGGCTTCTTTGGTCTGAGGCATCACGCTGTCGTCGGCAGCAATCACGATAATGGCCACATCGGTTACTTTGGCTCCCCGCGCACGCATGGCGGTAAAGGCTTCGTGGCCGGGCGTATCGATAAAGGTAATGTGCTGTCCGTTTTCCATTTGCACCGTATAGGCTCCGATATGCTGGGTAATACCTCCGGCTTCGCCGGCTATTACGTTTGCTTTACGCACATAGTCAAGCAAAGAGGTTTTTCCATGATCCACGTGTCCCATCACCGTTACTACAGGGGGTCTCGATACCAATTCCTCGGGACTGTCTTCTTCTTCTATATCTACTTCCTGCTCTTCAGCTTTGATGAATTCTACCGAGAATCCGAACTCTTCGGCAATAATGGTAATCGTTTCTGCATCCAAACGTTGGTTAATGGAAACAAAAAGCCCCAGACTCATACAGGCCGAAATAATTTTTGTAACGGGCACATTCATCATGGTGGCCAGCTCATTGGCTGAAACGAATTCCGTTACCTTAAGTATGCTGCTTTCCTCTTCCGCACGCAGCTGTTCTTCTTCCAAACGTGCACGCACTTCATCGCGTTTGTCACGGCGGAATTTTACCGACTTACTTTTTTGACGTTCACCCAGTCTGGCTAAGGTTTCCTTAACCTGTTTCTGAATTTCTTCCTCAGTCAGATCGGCTTTTGCCTTAGGTGCAGGGCCTCCTTTTCGTCGATTAGCCGCTGCTGCAGGGCCTGCATGGGCGGTTTTTTCTTTATCGTCAAAAATCCGCTCTTTTTTAATGTCTACCTTATCGGTCTTAATCCGTTTCCGTTTACCTTTTTTATCGGCGCCTCCGTCTTTGGATTCAGACGCGGTGGGCAATTCCATTTTACCCAGAATTTTGAAGCCCTGCAGCTTTTCTGCCGTACCCCGAATGGTTTCAATTTCTTTCGGTTCTTCAGGTGCAGGAATTTCTGCTTCGGCAACAGGTAGGGGTTCTTCAGCTTTCTCTATGGCTGGTGTTTCGAATTGTGATGTATCCGATATTTCTACAGAGGTTTTTGCTTCTCCGGTTTCTGTTTTTTTCTTCCCTTTTGCAGTTTTTCCACCTGTAGGAAGTTCCATTTTCCCCAGAATTTTTAAACCCGAAGTATCTTCGGTTTCCTCCCTTGTTTCTGCTTTTTTCTCTTCCGTGTCAGGTGCCGTTACGGGTGGTTCAGTTTCTGCCTCTGCCTTAATTTCCTTTACCGTTTCGGCAATGGGAGCGGGTTTAGGCTGCTCTTGTACCACTGTTGTTTTAATGTTCAGCGGAATGGAAAGTTCTTCCTCTTCGTCTTTCTTTTCTTTGGCTATGTCGTCAATGGTAATTGACTCTCTGGGAGCCTTTTCTTTCCCGATTTTTTCCGACTTTTCTTTTACCGCTTTATCGGGGGCAAACTCTTTGGCCAGTAAATTGTAAACCGATTCCTCCACCTTGGTGTTCGGATTGGCATCTATGGCGTGGCCCGTTTTGGAAAGAAATTCCACGATGGTATTGATACCCACGTTAAATTCCTTGGCTACTTTACTTAATCTCCAGGTTTGTGATTCACTCATGCCTTTATTCCAGCCGGATTTTTGTTTTTAATGCAGTTTCTTTCTAGTCGGTTCTCAGAATTATTGACCTTCTTCAAATTCAGATCGAAGTATGTTCAGCAATTCCTGTACGGTTTCTTCTTCCAAATCGGTACGGCGCACCAGTTCTTCCGCAGGAATATCCAAAACGGATTTTGCGGTGTCGCATCCGATGGCCTTGAGTTCATCAATAATCCAATCTTCAATTTCATCGCGGAACTCATCCAGGGCCACATCTTCCTCATCAGTTTCTACGTCGCGGTATACATCGATTTCATAACCGGTGAGTTTGCTCCCCAGCTTGATATTCATACCGCCTTTTCCGATGGCCAGTGATACCTGATCGGCTTTCAGATAAACATCAGCCTTTTTAATTTTATCGTCGAGACGGATGCTGTTGATTTTAGCAGGGCTCAACGCACGCTGAATGAACAGCTGAATGTTGGATGTAAAGTTGATTACGTCTATATTTTCGTTGCGCAGCTCACGAACGATACCGTGTATGCGGGAACCTTTCATACCCACGCAGGCACCTACGGGGTCTATACGGTCGTCATAACTTTCCACGGCCACTTTGGCACGCTCACCGGGCATCCGAACAATTTTTTTGATGGTAATCAGCCCGTCAAATATTTCAGGCACTTCCTGCTCAAATAATTTCTGTAGAAACACCTCCGAAGTTCTAGATAAAACAATAACGGGCGTGTTGTTACGCATTTCTACCTTGAGTACCACGGCACGGAGGGTATCACCTTTTTTGTAAAAATCCGAAGGGATCATTTCCGATTTGGGAAGAACCAATTCGTTGCCTTCGTCATCCATGATGAGCAATTCTTTTTTCCAGATTTGGTAAACCTCGCCAGAAATTATTTCGCCTACACGGTCTTTGTATTTTCGGTAAATGCCGTCTTTTTCCAATTCGGTGATGCGCATCTTCAGGTTTTGACCTAATGCCTGAACAGCACGCCGTCCGAACGATTCAAGATACACCCGTTGGGTGATTTCTTCCCCGATTTCAAAGTCGGGCTCGATTTTTTTGGCTTCGGTAAACCCAATTTCCAAATGATCCAGATCCACATCATCATCCGCCACGATGACGCGGTTCTGCCAAACTTCCAGGTCGCCTTTATCTACGTTGATGATGATATCAAAATTATCGGCCGAGCCGTATTTTTTAATGATCATACCCCGGATGACATCCTCCAGAATGCTCATCATGGTTACCCGGTCAATATTCTTGAGTTCTTTAAACTCGGAAAACGATTCGATCAAATTTACGTGATCCATCTCTGTTTCTACTTTTAAAAGGTGATTACTCTTTTGGCTTCTTTTATTTCTGAAAAATGAATGACATGAAGTGTTGACTCTGCCCCTTTTTTCAAGGGCATTCCTTTTTTGGCGGGTTTGGGCATTTCGGTCAGTTCGATGCCTTCATCGGTTACCCGGCTCAATATTCCTTCCGTTTTTTTTCCGTCGATGCGCAGCACGGAAATCTCACGGTCCAGGTTTTTATGATATTGTTTCATGGTTTTGAAAGGCCGGTCCATCCCCGCTGATGATACCGTTAAGTCAAAACCGTCCATGGATTCACCGAATATTTTCCGTAAACCTCGATTTATTGAAATACAATCTTCCAACGTGAACTTCTCAAAACTGTCAATAAATACAAACACCTTACCCAAGGGAGTAATCTCTATCTCCGTGAGAAAGTGGGAGGTACCTTGAAGTAGTTCGTTTACTGCTTCTTCTATTTTGCTTTCCGTCATCATAAATAAAAGAGGGGACTTTCGGTCCCCTCTATCTACTGCTTTGCAAAGGTAATATTATTTACCTTATCTACAAATCATGCGCACGAATTGAGGAACATTTTATTTGCGGATGACGATGAACACTTTTTTTGTCAAATGGTAAAGATTTGCCTTTAGTGCCATAGGCAGGCTGTTTTCATGTTT
>JBIJBG010000142.1:0-5519 GCA_044345355.1 Flavobacteriales bacterium | reverse complement strand
TGGAAGATGGTTGTCCTCTTTCTCGGAAAACAGTATGAATGGTTTGTACGGTTTCCTGCGGGTCCTTTGTTATTTCTGGTTGGCGTATTTATATTTCTTTCTATAGTCCGTTTCTCTGATCCTGCCGGAAGCTTATTTGATGATTTTAAATCGGGAGCAAGGACGGCCCTCACAGCAGCCCTCACCGCCGGTTTGGGCGTATACGCCTATTACGCCTGGTTTGATCCTGAATTCATGCCCGCGCGCATTCAGGAGAGTCTGGAAGGGGCCAAAGCCTCCGGCATGAGCGCTAAGGATTTGATAAGTGCCGAAGAGCAGATGCAAAAGTTCTTTGCTCCTTTTACCTATTCCACACTTACCGTTTCGGCCACGGCTTTTTTCGGAATGGCCTTTTCCCTTATCGTTTCAGGACTGAAGCGGGCTTTTAAAGTACTCTGATTTTTCTTTCTTTGCAAAAAATACGGCCATGACGGAACATTTGAAAATTTCTGCCGCCGATATCGTTTCGGCTTTGTACGGTGATAAATTACCGTCAGATAATCAGCTTGGACCGGATGACTTTTTGCTGAATACTCCGCCTGCTGATTTTCCCGGCGATCTGACTCTGGTGCTTTTTCCCATAGCCAAAAGAGTAAGTGCCAATCCCATGGAATTGGGAGCGGCATTAGGCGAAAAACTGATGGAACGCCATGATGGGTTGGCCCGTTTTGAGGTGGTTAAGGGTTTTTTGAATTTGACCTATTCTGATTCCTATCGCCTCGGTCTGTTTCGTGAATTGCTTCAGGATATGGATACTGAATTTCCCAAACCGGGCGCGGATGCTCCCGCCGTTTTGTTGGAATATCCTTCGCCCAATACCAACAAGCCACTGCATTTGGGACATCTGCGCAATGTATTTTTGGGACATTCCGTTTCCCGTATTCTCGAAGCTTCCGGAAAAAGAGTAATTCCCGTGTGTCTTTTTAATGATCGTGGGATTCACATCTGTAAAAGCATGGTAGCCAGGCAACGTTTTATGCCCGATTCCACCCCCGAATCTTCGGGCATGAAACCCGACAAATTTGTGGGTAACTGTTATGTGAAATTTTCGGATGAGTATAAGGCTCAGGTGAATGAGCTAATGGCGCGCGGCATGGCAAAAGAACAGGCAGAGAAGGAGGCGCCCATTCAAAAGGAAGTGGAGCAAATGCTTATCCAATGGGAAGAAAATGATCCGGAAGTGCGCACACTCTGGGCCGAAATGAACGGATGGTGTTATGCGGGCATGCAGACCACATTTGACCGGCTCGGCATCCGCTTCGAAAAAAAATACTACGAATCGGATATTTATAACATAGGGAAAGAAACGGTGAAGGAAGGCCTGGAAAAAGGCGTTTTCTTTACCCGTCCCGACGGAAGTGTATGGGTAAACCTCACTGATACCGGGCTGGATGAAAAGGTGGTACTCCGGGCCAACGGGACGTCCATCTATATCACCCAGGATATCGCGATTGCCTACCAAAAGCAGAAGGACTTTTCGTTCGGACAATCCATTTATGTGGTGGGGAATGAGCAGGATTATCACTTCAAGGTATTGTTTGAAATTTTACGCCGTCTGGGCATGAAAGCGGCCGACCGGCTCTACCATCTTTCATACGGCATGGTGGAATTGCCTTCGGGAAAAATGAAATCGCGGGAAGGAACCGTGGTAGATGCCGACGACCTGCTGGACGAAATGACGGAAATAGCTCGTCAAAAAGCGGAAGAAGCAGGTAAAAGCGGCGATTTTACAGGCGAAGAGAAGATGAAACTATATGCTGATATAGGCTACGGCGCTTTGCGCTATTTCATTCTGAAAGTGGATCCCAAAAAACGGATGATTTTCAACCCGGAAGAATCCATCGACATGCAGGGAAATACAGGTCCGTTTATACAATATACCCATGCCCGCTGCAAGTCGGTTCTGCGAAGGGCAGAAGGAGTGGGGAACGATTTCGGCGGATATGTACCGCAGGAAAAAGAGTGGAAAGTAATCCGCCGTATGGCTCAGCTTCCGGAGACGGTTTCGGTGGCCGCCGCCAAGTTGGATCCTTCCGGCGTGGCCGCATTTGCCTATGAACTGGCCAAAGAATTCAATCAGTTTTATCAGGACATCAGCATTCTTAATGAGCCGGATACCGGGGCAAAAGCCTTTAGGCTACAACTCACGGAAATCACTGCCAATGCATTAAAAAGAGCGTTGTATCTTTTGGGTATCGAGGCGCCGGAAAAGATGTAAAAGTCAGGGAACCAAAATCTTTAGTTCAGCGGGCATTACCGTAAATTCAAACGGTGTAGTCCCAAACTGCTCTCCCTCACATTCCAATTCTACGGGCGGATCGGTTTCTACACGGATGTGTTTTCCCTTGCCAATTTCTACGTGTTTATTTTTTACAAAACTGCCGTCGTGCAGGTTTTTCGTCTGTGCAACGATACCTAGCTTGGAAATGTCTTTAATCAGGGTAAATGCCAACATGCCGTCGGCGGGATCGGCATGGGGAAGCTGCATCATGCCGTTTCCGTTATAACGGCCTTTGCCTACCGAACCGGAAAAAAGCCGGGTTTCTATTTCCTTTCCGTCCACCGTTATTTTTGCCATGACGTGCGAGAAACGAATCAGGCAGCGCAGCATGGTAAGCTGGTAGGATAATCCGCCCAGCCACTTTTTTGAGGTGGCTTCGAGCGTATTTCGGTTCACGAAAGCATCGTAGGCAAATCCCGAAATATTGATAAAATAAGCGGTTTCTCTCTCTCCATTTTTTTGGTATTCAACTTTTCCAATGTCGTATTTCCGTTCCGTGGCTTTGCCAAGCGCACGGGCAGCCTCCAGGGGATTACGGGGAATTCCCGATGTTTTGATCCAATCGTTTCCGGAGCCGAAAGGAATCATGCCTAATACAAATTCTTCGGTTGTATGACCGCTTTTGAAAATCGCATTTACGGTTTGGTTCAGTGTGCCGTCCCCGCCCATCACGATAAATTTCCTGTAACCCTGTTCAATGGCGCGTAAGGTTTTGCCGTAGGCATGGGTGTCATCCCGATCCTCAAATACGGAATCCATTCCCGCCTTTGTCAATTCCCGCAATATGGCATCCCGTTCAGCAGGTGTTTTTTTTCCACCCGACATGGGATTGAACAGGATGTAAAAAGCCGTCTGACTGCTACTCATAGGAGCACGAATGTACGCTTTTTGTTAAGCCGGGGTTAAGCGGCTACTGAATCTTATCGGGCCGTAAGGTGTATGGAGGGAATCAACATTTCTTCCAAGCTTATGCCTCCATGCTGAAAGGTGTTGCGGTAAAAGTTCACGTAGTAATTGTAGTTATTCGGGTAGGCAAAAAACTTGCTTTCCTTGGCAAAAATATACCGGGTGCTCACGTTTATTTTCGGTAGAAATACTTCGGCCGGATCACCGATATCAAAAACATCGCGTGCTTCATAACGCAGGTTGCGCCCTTGTTTGTAACGCAGGTTTGTGCTGGTTTCGCGTTCGCCTACAACCTTGCTGGGGTCTTTTACGCGGATGGTTCCGTGGTCGGTAGTTATGATTACATCACATTTCATCTCCGCTATTTTATCAAACATATCATTCAGCGGAGAATGTTCGAACCAGCTTGCCGTGAGCGATCGGTAGGCAGCCTCATCGTCGGCGAGTTCCCGGATTACTTCCATGTCTGTGCGCGCATGCGACAGCATATCCACAAAGTTGTATACGATAACGTTCAGGCTGTTGCCTGCCAGACCGTTCAGGTTTTCCGCCAGCCGTTTTCCCGCAGCCAGATTTGTTATTTTATGGTAACTGTATTTTACGTTTTTGCCTAATCGTTTCAGCTGTTCGCCCAACAATTCTTCTTCATGCATGTTCTTTCCTCCTTCCTCTTCCTCGCCAACCCACAAAGCAGGGTAGCGTTTTTGAATTTCGGAAGGCATAAGCCCGGCAAAGAAGGCATTGCGGGAAAAATGGGTAGCCGTGGGCAAAATGCTGTAGTAAATATTTTCTTCTTCTACCTTGAATTTTGGGTTGAGGAACTTTTCAAGTACCCGCCACTGATCAAAACGCAGGTTATCCACCACGATTAAAAAAAGGGGTTTGTCCGTTCGTATTTTTGGAGCCACTTTTTGCCGAAAAAGGGTATGAGAAAGCAGGGGAGGGTTGGAATCCTTCCCGTTTAGCCAACTGCGGTAATTTTTTTCGATGAATCTTCCGAAAAGATGGTTCGCCTCCGCTTTTTGGGTGAGCAGAATTTCTTGCATGCCGCCGGTTTCCGTGCCGCTCAGTTCCATCTCCCAGTGCACCAGTTTTTTGTACACGTCCGTCCATTCCTCGTGGCTCAGCCGGTCGCTCAGTGTCATGCCTATTTTGCCGAATTCCCGTTGATAGGCTGATGTGGTCTTCTGTCCGATGATGCGTTTCTGCTCCAGAATTTTTTTGAGCGAAAGTAAAATTTGGTTGGGGTTCACCGGCTTGATAAGGTAATCGGCAATTTTCGATCCGATGGCATCCTCCATGATGTGTTCTTCCTCGCTCTTGGTAATCATTACGACGGGAAGTTCCCGGCGGATGTTTTTTATTTCCGAAAGAGTATCCAAACCGGAAAGCCCGGGCATGTTTTCATCCAAAAAAACAATTTCAAAATCATTTTCCCGAATCAGGTCTAGTGCGTCTGATCCGTTGGTGGCAGTGCAAACTTCATATCCTTTCCCTTCCAGAAACATTACATGGGGTTTCAGTAAATCAATTTCGTCGTCTACCCAGAGAATGCTAATTTTTTCCATGATGTGCGATTTTTCTGTCGTTCGGTATAATGAATCGGTCAAAAATAACGCCTTATGTAGACTTCCGGTATATTTACGGCAAAAAATGGCCTATGGCTTCGGCATCTTCCAAATATAAAATCATCAATGATCCGGTGTATGGCTTCATTTCCGTTCCCGACCGGTTTTTGCAGGAGTTGATCGATCATCCGTATTTTCAGCGTCTGCGGAGAATTAAGCAGATGGGTTTGGCGCATTATGTTTATCCCGGTGCGCACCATACCCGTTTTCATCATGCTCTGGGTGCCATGTATCTGATGGATGAAGCACTGAAAGTGCTGCGTGATAAGGGTGTGGAAATAACCGATGAGGAACGGTTGGGCTCCCTGGCTGCTATATTACTTCACGATGTAGGGCATGGGCCCTTTTCACACGCATTGGAAAATTCATTGGTAAAGGGCGTGAATCACGAGCAGCTTTCCCTGGCATTTATGGAATTGTTGAATGAAGAGTTCAACGGAAGGTTGAATACTGCCATTGAGATTTTTAAGGGACGCCACCCGAAAACCTTTCTCTGCAATCTGGTATCCGGTCAGCTGGACGTGGATCGCCTGGACTACCTGCGTCGGGACAGTTTCTATTCCGGTGTATCGGAGGGCATTGTCGGTGCGGAACGCATCATCAAACTCATTAACGTGGCGGATAATGAGCTTGTGGTGGAAGAAAAGGGCATTTATTCCGTAGAA
>JBIJBG010000141.1:0-5526 GCA_044345355.1 Flavobacteriales bacterium | reverse complement strand
GCGAAAATGGACGCTTCGGCGGTGTTTTTAAGGGGTTTGAAAAATCGGGCGGAAATCCTGTGGTTGTTAAATATTTTTCGCCGTCCCGATCTTCCGCACAGGGTGAATTCCGATTCAAAACGGAAGCGCTGTATCATTTCGGGCGGCCGGATATTCAGGATGCGTTGGATTTTATTCAACAGGAGAAGGGCATGTTTCTCGTGAAACAATTCATCCCGGGAAAGTCACTGAAATCCATGAACCCGCTTGACATTTCTTTTGCGGAATTGAAAGAGGGCATTTTGCAGTTACTGGACACGCTGGATTTTATCCATCAAAAAGGAATTATTCATGCGGACTTTAAACCGGCGAATATTATTTGGACCGCGACGGAGGGAAATCTTCCCGAGAGGCCCGTTTTGATTGATTTCGGCCTGGCCCGCTGGAATCAGTTAAATTATTCTGACTCCCTATACAGCTTCATCTACGGAGCCCCCGAACAGGTTTTGGGCATGGGGGAAAAAATCGGGCCCTGGAGTGATTTCTTCTCTTTGGGTGTTATCCTATATGAAGTGATACGGGGAGAATCGGCCTACGATTTGGGGGACAGGGAAAACCTCCCCGCATGGATGGAACAGGCTCAGGTCGTTATGCCATTTCCTCCCGATGAACGTATTCCCAAAGACTGGTTTGAAATTATCTCCTACCTGTGCAGTAAACCCCGTTTCAGAAAGCCACCGGCTAGGTATACCCCTAAAGAAAGGATGGATATAATGGATGAGTGTATCGCAGGGCGGCCTGCGGATGTTTCAAGCCTCAGGCCTTTGATTCAATCCTTGGGAACAGATTACAAACGGAAAAAGCGTTGGCGTTTTTTTGGATTATGATGGTAAAAGCAGTTGTTTTTGATATGGACGGGGTTCTGATAGACAGCGAGCCCCTTTGGCGTAAGGCAGAGTTGACCGTATTTCATCATTTGGGTATTCCCATCACGGAGAGCGATTGCGTTCGCCTGATGGGGCTGCGAACCGATGAAGTGGTCAATCAACTTCTTGCTGATTATCAATCCGATTTAGTGCCTGATTCTATTGTTTCAAATATCTTGGATGAGGTATGCCGTTTAATCAGGGAAGAAGGAGAAGCTGTATCAGCCATTCAGGGTTTAGTGCTTGAATTGGCCGCACTTGAGATTCCTTTGGCGGTGGCTACCTCTTCCCCCATGATGGTGGTGAATGAAGTTTTGGCCAAAACAGCTTTGGACTCCGTTTTCAGGTCGGTGGTTTCCGCTCAGTTTTTCCCGCATGGCAAGCCCCATCCCATGGTATATATGGAGGCATGTTACTCGTTGGGCCTACATCCCGGGTTGTGTTTGGCGGTAGAGGATTCAATCAACGGTGTGCTCGCCGCCAAGGCTGCCCGAATGAAAGTTGTGGCCATGCCCGCCAAGGTAGATTTGGAAAGAAAGGAATTCGGTATCGCTGATTTTGTTGCTCCCGGCCCGGAAGCGGTTGGTTCTATCGTTCTACCTCTTTGCGGTTTTGCATAGGTTGCACGTTCCTTTTAGCAAAAAAACGGCCTCGGTCTCCTCGAAACCCTCAGGTAGTTTTACCTCGGGAATTTGAATGTCATCCAGGCAGACTGTGCGTTCGCAGCGGATACAGTTAAAATGCACGTGTGTATGGGAATGTTCTCCTTCATGTGTGCCATGATCGTGATTGCAATAGGCAAAGCGCTGCAGGCCGTTTTCATCGGGCACCTTGTGAATCAGTCCACTTTCCAGAAAGGCGTTCAGCGTACGGTATAAGGTTACCCTGTCTATGTCTTCCCCCAGTTTTTTTTCCAGATCGGAATGGCTGAGTGCTCTTTGGGCACGCATGAACAGGAGTATGACCTGTTCGCGTACAGGTGTAATCCGTAGGTTTTTTGATTTGAGAACTGATCGGGAATCCGTCATGGCGAGTAAAACAGGTTAGTGAAATTCCTTGAACAGAAAGGATACGATGCCCATCAATAAAAATCCGGAGAATAACCAGAGCCACCGCGAGAGGCCCCGGGTGGGCCCAGTGTTTTTTAGGATGCCTGTAAGGAGGGTAAAACTTAACAAGCCGGAAACCAGGGGCAGGAAAAGACGCATATCGGGATTGATGGGAAGGAAACGCAGGCTTATTCCCGAAAAAAAGAAAGATGCAGAAATAAGGCTGAAAATTAATGATTTAGACATAGATAGTCCTGAAAAAAGCATAATGCCAAAATTACCCAGTTTATGGGGAATTTCGTGCAGAAGGAAAGCGGGAACCAGCGAATAAAGAGGGTGACCTGCCGCCATACTTACTGATATCCAAAGAAATGAGGTAATTCCATTATGAATGGAATCACCCAGAATTAACGCCGTTACACCGGTTTTTTGTCGTTCGTTGTTTTGTCTGAGGCGGGTAAGGAGTAACATAAATGTCAGACCGGTCAGGAAAAGGAGCAGAAAGGGAAGGACACCTGATTCGGGGTGGGAAAAATAGTCAGGAATCAAATGGAAAATAATGCTGCCTGTCAGGGTGCCCAATGCCAGATACAGCCCGGGGCCTTTTATTTTTTCCAACGAGTTTCCGCTCAAAAAGTAAAAAAGCAAACCGGACAAGCCGGTTGAAAAAAATAGTGCCAGTATGATTAATTCATGTTTCAGAGGGGCAAAGGTCTAAAAAAAATGCAATTGAGTTGCAAGAGGAAAGGGGCAATCTGCTCCAATATTGAATTATAAATTATTTGCTGGTGCGCAGTAGAGGTTAATTTTAAGATTTATTTGCATTTTGCGATGTTCTTTTCCAATTTTGGTGTTTTAAAATAATTAGAAATGTTTCATCGACATAAAACTTTAAAAGAAAATGTAAGTAGACCTAGTTATTTTATTTACAATTTAATGAGCGATTTTATTTTGGCTAAAGTTGCACTGCCCATATCGTTTGCTTTTATTTTGCTTTTCAAAGCAAACGGACAAAATTTCAATATAACCAATGGTTCATTAGTTGCTTGTTCAGGTAACTTCTACGACAGCGGTGGTTCCGGCGGCAACTACCAAAATAACGAGAACTTCACCTTTACGATTTGTCCATCTACCCCCGGGCAGTCTGTCCAGTTAAATTTTACGGCATTCAATTTGGAAAATAATTATGATTTTCTTACCATATACAGTGGAAATAATGCAACAGGCCCAGTAATTGGAATTTATACAGGAACTGCCAGCCCCGGTGTTGTTACTTCATTTTCTGCAGGAGGTTGCATTACTGTTCGGTTTGTCTCTGACATCAGCATTATTTCTTCGGGTTGGACTGCATCCATTTCCTGCGTACCACCACCTCCCCCGCCACCACCGTCTTTCAACATCACCAATGGTTCCATCACGGCCTGCAGCGGTAATTTTTTCGATAGCGGTGGTTCTGGAGCAAACTATCAAAATAACGGGAACTTCACGTACACCATCTGCCCATCAACCCCGGGGCAGGCGGTTCAGTTGAACTTTTCGGCTTTCGATATTGAAAATGGGTGGGATTTCATGACCATTTACAGCGGAAATTCCATTTCAGGTCAGGTAATTGGTAATTATACCGGTACCAATGGCCCCGGAACCGTTACCTCATTTTCTCCTGATGGTTGCCTTACCATACGGTTTACCTCTGACGGCTCTGTTAATTATTCGGGTTGGGTTGCTTCCATTTCCTGCGTGACTCCACCATCACCCCCACCCACTTATTTTACGATGGCTAACGGCACAATTTCGGCTTGTAGCGGTAATTTTTACGACAGTGGTGTACTTGGGCCTTATTTAAATAATGAAAACTCTACCTATACCATTTGTCCGTCTACTCCTGGACAGTCCGTTCAGTTAAATTTTTCATCTTTTAATACTGAATCAGTTTTAGATATTCTTCAAATTTATAACGGGAATTCAGTTGCTAGTCCACAAATTGGCTCTTATTCCGGTACGACCGGTCCGGGGATTATTACATCCACTTCTCCGAATGGTTGTCTGACAATTCAGTTTACGTCTGATGTGTCCGTTGTCAGGCCGGGTTGGATAGCCACCATTTCCTGCATAAATACCTGTAATGTAAGTCCACCCACTCCAACAAATGCGAACAGATGCGGAACCGGAACGGTCACCTTGTCGGCAACCGGTTGTGCCGGCGGCACGCTGAACTGGTATACTGCTCAAACGGGAGGAACACCGATATTTTCGGGCCCCAATTTTACCACACCGAGCCTTTCTGCCACAACTACTTATTATGTTTCTTGTGTAGTAGGATCATGTGAAAGCATCAGAGTACCCGTTGTGGCCGCCATCAGTACTCCGGGTAATCCCACCTTCAATCCGCTGGGTCCCTATTGTCAGGGTGAAATCGTGGCCGTTGCGCTTCCCTTAATATCCACAAACGGCATAACGGGCACTTGGAATCCCTCTTCAATAAACACTTCAACGCCCGGTACGATGGATTATACCTTTATTCCTTCTCCAGGTCAGTGTGCCTCCCCCGGCACGCTTAGCGTTACGGTAACCCCGGCAACTGTACCTACTTTCAATCAGATAGGATCTCTATGTCAGGGTGCTGCTGCTCCTAATCTGCCCCTAACTTCGACGAATGGTGTATCAGGCTCCTGGGATCCTGCCACCGTGAATACTTTAACGCCCGGCACTGCCACATATACTTTTTTACCGGCATTCGGTCAATGTGCTACCTCAACTACCCTGAGCGTAACGGTCGATGCGAACGTGACTCCCACGTTTAATCCGATAGGTCCGCTGTGCCAGGGTGCAACACCCCCGACGCTGCCTGTCACATCCACCAACAACATTACGGGTACGTGGAATCCGTCAACCATAAGCACGGCCAACACCGGCACTACGGTTTATACGTTTATACCTTCTGCGGGTCAGTGCGCCACATCGGCTAACCTGAGCGTAACGGTTGATGCGAACGTGACTCCTACGTTCAACGCAATAGGTACGCTGTGTCAGGGTGCAACGCCCCCGACACTGCCTGCCACATCCAACAACAACATTACCGGTACGTGGAATCCGTCAACCATAAGCACGGCCAACACCGGCACTACGGTTTACACGTTTACGCCTTCCGCGGGTCAGTGCGCCACATCGGCTAACCTGAGCGTTACGGTTGATGCGAACGTGACTCCCACGTTTAACGCAATAGGTACGCTGTGTCAGGGTGCAACGCCCCCGACACTGCCTGCCACATCCACCAACAACATTACCGGTACGTGGAATCCATCCGCAGTCAGCACGGCCAACACAGGCACTACGGTTTACACGTTTACGCCTTCCGCGGGTCAGTGCGCCATATCGGCTAATTTGAGCGTAACGGTAGGTACGAACGTGACTCCCACGTTCAACGCAATAGGTACGCTGTGTCAGGGTGCAACGCCCCCGACACTGCCTGTCACATCCACGAACAGCATTACCGGTACGTGGAATCCGTCAACCATAAGCACGGCCAACACCGGCACTACGGTTTATACGTTTACGCCTTCCGCGGGTCAGTG